>CAKUJM010000029.1 GCA_934661755.1 uncultured Lentisphaeria bacterium
TAACAACACAATTACCCAAGGGCATGACGTGCCGCCGTGCATGGCCGTAAAACGACCGCGCTCACGTTTTCACGACAGGAAAAGCCTCCCCTGCAAGGGGAGGTGGCGCGACAGCGCCGGAGGGGTTGGCGTCGGGCATGACGTGCCGTGGTGCGTAGTTTGAAAAACGCGCTTTGTTGTAACAACACAATTACCCAAGGGCGAGACGCCCTTGCTACCCCCCCCCCTTGTCCAAGGGCATGACGTGCCGCTGTGCGTAGTTTAAAAACGCGCTTTGTTGTAAAGAGGACAATGGAATGGACGTAACACAACCGCACAATCAGAGTCTTCCAGTCCTCCAGAGTTCCGACTCTGCCATCCAATTCCGATACATGAATTGTTCGGATGCATTTGCCTGAAGCGTCTGACAGAGCTGATTGCTCCTTGTAGTCAAGATAGTAGACACATTCGTCCGATGCAATTCGATGCCTGCTCAAGTCGATTCCCTCGTATGGGTAACGCTGCAAAAATCCCTGATGGACAAATCCTGCCATTTCCCCATCACCTCCCTAGAAGTCAAAGATAAGCGGCATTTGGCATTGTTTTGCAAGAAGCAATGCCTCCCTGAATCGCTCTATGGCTGCAGAGAACTGCCCAGACGCATTTTCATTGGCGAACTCCCCGGTCAATTCCAGGGCCCTGTCCAGCTGAGTGGTGTCAAGTGTTTCTTCCTCATAGGGTTCGATGAACAGGTCAAACTCCCTGTTGAACTTCATGAAAAGTTTCATCAGAAAGTATGTTTCAGTGTTGCTGAACACAAATGTGCTTACGTCATCCAATCCCATAGTGTGATGAAATGCATACAGCCCGTTTGCATTTCGCGGAACTTGAACGTAGAATTCATTAGCTTTACCCATTGTTGCCGTCCTTCTTAAATTAAAGCCTCCCCTGCAAGGGGAGGTGGCGCGACAGCGCCGGAGGGGTTGGCGTCGGGCATGACGTGCCGTCGTGCGTAGTTTATAAGAACGCGCTTTGTTGTAACAACACAATTGCCCAAGGGCGAGACGCCCTTGCTACCCCCTTTGTCCAAGGGCATGACGTGCCGCCGTGCATGGCCGTAAAACGACCGCGCTCACGTTTTCACGACAAGAAAAGCCTCCCCTGCAAGGGGAGGTGGCGCGACAGCGCCGGAGGGGTTGGCGTCGGGCGTGACGTGCGTCCGTGCGTAGTTTGAAGAACGCGCTTTGTCATAATAACATAATTGCCCAAGGGCGAGACGCCCTTGCTACCCCCTTTGTCCAAGGGCGAGACGCCCTTGCTACCCCTTGTCCAAGGGTGAGACGCCCTTGCTACCCCCCCCTTGCCAAGTTCACGCCATAGGGGTCATCCCGGCAGCCGGGGCACGGCGCGGATGCTTTTGGCGTGACGGATATTGACCATTCCGGCGGGGGCACGGGGCGGTTTGGAGACATCGGCGGCCAGGCAGCAATCGACGCTGCATCTGCCGCCATTGCGGGCCTTGCTGTGATAGGCGGCGATGCCGGCCGCCGCCTCCACCATCGCCTTGGGTGGCTTCACGCCCTCCGGGCCGCGCAGCAGCACATGGCTTCCCGGTGCGCCATTCAGGTGAAACCACAAGTCGGTGGGCAGCGCCAGCCGGAACGACACCAGGTCGTTGTCCTCCGCGCTTTTGCCGGCAAAGACCTGCCAGCCATCGCCAAGGTCGTAGGTCCAGTATCTGGGTTCGGGCAGAGTCGTCTTCATATGCAAAAGCCAGTCTGGGAAAAATGCCCCGTTCATTCTCCGTTTTTTTTCCGCTTTCCGTTTTCCTAACCAAATTCTAACAAATGCCTCACAAACCCGAGACACCTCTTTGATAATGTATAGCCAAAGCCCGGAATCATGCGGGATTTCCCCCAAAATACGGTCCGCGGCATCAGAAAAAAGGAGACACAGGATGAGATCAGCATTTATCAGCGTGGCGGCCGTTGTCATGGCGATGGCGATGGCCGGCTGTTCGAAGTCGGATCAGCCGTCGATGACCCTCAACGGCGCCGGCGCCAGTTTTCCGGCCCCGGTCTACCAGAACTGGACCAACGCCTACAACCAGAAGAGCAGCGCCGCGAAGATCAACTACCAGAGCATCGGCTCCGGCGCCGGCGTCAACCAGCTCAAGGAGAACACCATCGACTTTGCCGGCACCGACAACCCATTGACGCTGGCCGAGCAGGAGTCGGCGGGCCTTGAGCAGTTCCCGATGGTCACCGGCGGCGTGGTGGTCATCTACAACCTGCCGAACATCGACGGCAAGGCGCTGAAGTTGAGCCGCGAGTCGCTGGCCGGCATCTTCCTGGGCAAGATCACCCGCTGGAACGACCCGATGCTGGAGCGTGACAACCGCGGGGTGGCGCTGCCGGATCTGCCGGTGACGGTGGTGCGGCGGGCCGACTCCAGCGGCACCAGCTTCCTCTTCACCGACTACCTCGCAAAGTGTTCCGCGGAGTGGAAGGAGAAGGTCGGCGCCGGCAGCTCGGTCAAGTGGCCGGTGGGCATTGGCGGCCAGAAGAATCCGGGGGTATGCAACAACGTCTCCAAGATCACCGGCGCCATCGGCTACACCGAGTACACCTACGCCGTCGAGGCCGGCCTGAAGATGGCGGAGCTGGAGAACCGTGCCGGCAGCTATGTCTCGCCCTCGCCGGAGAATTTCGCCGCCAGCAGCGCCAACGCCGACTGGTCGAATGCGCCGGGATTCTACATGGTGCTGACCGACGCGGAGGGCGAGCAGGCCTGGCCGATCACCGGCGTCACCTACATCCTGCTGCGCCGTGACTGCCCGCCGGAGAAGCGTGCGCAGCTGGTGAAGTACTTCAAGTGGTGCTTTGCCGAGGGCGGACCGGCCGCGGGGCGGCTCAATTACGTGCCGCTGCCGGAGCCGGTCAGCCGACTGGTCATCAAGCAGGTGCTCAAATGAGAATCAAAGCCGACCCGGTCTTCAAATACGCGTGCTTTGGCTGCGCCGCAATGGCCGCCCTGCTGATGGTGGGGTTCTTCATCCAGATGGGCATTGCCGGCGCACCGGCCTGGCGGCAGTTCGGCCTGGGGTTCATCATCTCCTCCGACTGGGATCCCGCCAAGGGCCATTTCGGCGCCCTGGCGCCGCTGGCCGGGACCATTGCCACCACCGTCATCGCGCTGCTGCTGGCAGTGCCGCCGGCCTTCGCCGCCGCGCTCTTCCTGACCGAGAGCCGGCCGGCGACGGCGGCCATACTGGGCAACGCCATCGACCTGCTGGCGGCCATCCCGAGCGTCATCTACGGCATGTGGGGGCTGTTTGTCCTGGCGCCATTCATGCAGAACCACCTCCAGCCCTTCTGCAACCGCTGGCTCTTCTTCGACCGCATCCCGCTGCTGGGCGGCGCCGCCAACGGCTTCGGGATCTTCACCGCGGGGGTGATCCTGGCGGTGATGGTGCTGCCCTTCGTCTGTGCGATCATGCGCGACGTGCTGCGCATGACCCCGCCCGTGCTGCGCGAGGCCGCCTACGGCCTGGGCTGCACCAGGCTGGAAGTCACCCGCGATGTCGTGGTCCGCTACGGCCTGCGCGGGCTGCTGGGCGCGATCTTCATCGGCATCGGCCGCGCGCTGGGCGAGACGATGGCGGTGCTATTCGTCGTCGGCAACCAGATGCAGTTGCCGAAGGGGCTTTTCGACTCCGGGACCACCATTGCCGCCACCTTGGCCAACAGCTTCGCCGAGGCCACCGGGCTGGAACGCAGCGCGCTTTTCGCCCTGGGCATGGTGCTGCTGGGGCTCAGCTTCACCATCCAGCTGGCGGCGCACTGCTATCTGAACGCCGCCGGGAAAATCAGGAAATGACCATGACTCCTCGTTCACCAACACCGCGGCGGATCGCCAACTGGCTTCTCGAGTGCTTCTCACGCCTGGCCGTGGCGGCCGCCATCGGCGCCATGCTCTGCATCATCGGCACCGTGGTGGCCAAGGGCGCCCCAGCATTGTCGCCGGAGTTCCTCCTCAACCGCAGTGCGCCATACGGCACGGAAGGCGGCGGCATCGCCAACGCCATCCTCGGCACCATCGCCATCACCCTGGGCGCCGGCGCCATCGCCATCCCGGCCGCCATCCTCGCGGGGATCTTCATGACCGAGTTCAACGCCAACCAGCGGTTGCTGGCGGTGCTGCGATTCTCGGCCAACGTGATGATGGGTCTGCCATCCGTGCTGTGCGGGCTGTTCATCTACATGGCTGTCGTGGTGCCAACCGGCCATTTCTCCGGATTCGCCGGTTCCCTCGCGCTGGCGATGCTGATGTTCCCGGTCATCCTGCGCACCACCGAGGACATCCTCAACATGGTCCCGAACACCCTGCGTGAAAGCGCCCTGGCCCTGGGGATGAGCCGCACCCGTGCCATCCTCGCGATCGTCTGCCGCAGCGCCAGGAACGGCCTGCTCACCGGCGTGCTGCTCTCGGTCGCCCGGGTCTCCGGCGAAACCGCGCCGCTGCTGTTCACCGCGCTTTTCGCCGACAGCTGGATCCGGTCGTATTTCTCCGCGCCGACGCCGTCATTGCCGGTGCTCATCACCGAATACACCACCAACTCGCCCTTCGCGGCAATGCATCTGCAGGGATGGGGAGCCGCGCTGGTGGTGATGACCCTCGTGCTGTGCCTGAATCTGTCGGCCCGAATCCTGTTCAAGGAGAAATGACACCATGCCCATCAAGATATCAACCCGCAACCTGAATTTCTTCTACGGCAAAAACCAGGCGCTTTTCGACAACTGCCTCGACGTCGAGGCCAACCGCATCACCGCCGTCATCGGCCCTTCCGGCTGCGGCAAATCGACCCATCTGCGCATCTACAACCGCATCTTCGAGCTCTATCGCGAGCAGCATGCCGACGGCGAGGTGATCATCGACGGCCGGAACATCCTCGCGCCGGGGGTGGATCTGCTGGAGCTGCGCCGCAAGGTCGGCATGATCTTCCAGAAGCCGACGCCCTTCCCGATGAGCATCTTCGACAACGTCGCCTATCCCATCCGCCTCCACTTCAGAATCGGCCGGGACGAATTGCGGCAGCGGGTGGAGTCGGCGTTGCGCGGCGCATCGCTTTGGGATGACGTCAAGGACAAGCTCGACACCAGCGGCCTGGCGCTCTCCGGCGGGCAGCAGCAGCGCCTCTGCATCGCCCGCGCCATCGCCGCCCAGCCCGAGATCCTGCTCATGGACGAGCCCACCAGCGCCATCGACCCGGTGGCCACCCTGAAAATCGAGGAGCTCATGGATTCGCTGCGAAGCCGTTACACCATCGTTATCGTCACCCACAACATGCAGCAGGCCGCCCGCATCAGCGACAACACCGCGTTCTTCTACAAAGGCCGGATCATCGAGGCGGGGGCCACCAGGCAGATCTTCACCAATCCGGCCAACAAGCTCACTGAAGAGTATATTACCGGGAGATTCTCATGAAGGCAGGGAGGAGACACCACCATGCAAATCCATTTTGAACACGCGCTTGGCGCGCTGCAGACCCGCCTTTCCGTCATGGCGGCATCGGCCGAAGGCGCCGTCGATTCCGCCGTGGCGGCGGTGGCATCCTTTGATCCGGCGGCCGCGCGGAAGATCATCGACGATGACGCCGCCATCGACCGCGAGGAGATCCTGATCGAGGAGGAATGCCTCAAGTTGCTGGCGCTCTACCAGCCGGTCGCCTCGGACCTGCGGCTGGTGATCACCGTCCTCAAGATCAACGGCGAGGTCGAGCGGGCGGGGGACCTGGCGGTCAATATCGCGGACCGCGTCCCGGACCTGTCGCGCTGCGCCACGGTGACGGAGCCGCTGGACTTTTCGCGGATGGCCGCCATCGCCTGCCGGATGTTCTCGCAGGCGCTGGACAGCT
Source organism: uncultured Lentisphaeria bacterium (assembly GCA_934661755.1). Taxonomy (GTDB): domain Bacteria; phylum Verrucomicrobiota; class Lentisphaeria; order Oligosphaerales; family Oligosphaeraceae; genus CAKUJM01. The sequence continues at coordinate 5,897 of CAKUJM010000029.1, forward strand.
TCGCCTACCACGACGTCAAAAGCGCCGAGTCGGTGCTGAGGATGGACGACGAGGTCGACGGCATCCACCACGGCCATTACGGCCAGGTGATGCAGTTGCTCCACCGCTATCCGGAATACGGGCAATATTATCTGGACTGCCTGACCATTTCGCGGGCGCTGGAGCGCCTCGGCGACCTGGCCACCAACATCGCCGAGGACGTGATCTACCTTGAGACCGGCCGCATCGTCCGCCACAAGCTCCCGGACTCCACCCCCTGAATCTCCGCAATGGCGGCATAAGCCCAGGGAACAAGCATCACCATGCCGAACTCACCCATACTCATTGTCGATGACGAGCCGGAGATCCGCGAGCTGCTGCGCCTGGCGCTGACGGCCGCCGGATACACCACCCTCTACGAAGCCGCGGACGGCCAGGCGGCGCTGCGCATCGCCCGCCAGCGCCATCCGGCGCTGATCCTGCTTGACCTCATGCTTCCCGGAATCGACGGCCTGGATGTCTGCCGCCAGCTGAAAAGCGACGACCTCACCAAGATGATCCCGGTGATCATGCTCACCGCCAAATCCGAGGAAAGCGACATCGTGCTGGGATTGGAGCTTGGTGCCAGCGACTACATCACCAAGCCATTCAGCCGGAAGATCCTGATTGCCCGGATCCACGCCCAGCTGCGTGATTTTTCCGCCGAGGCCGCCGCCGAGGAGATCACCCGCGGCCCGCTGGTGCTCAACACCGCGCTGCACCGCGTCACCCTCAATGGCGCGCCCATCGACCTGACCGCCGGCGAATTCGAGCTGCTCAAGCTCTTCGTGACCCAGCCCGGGCGCGTCCAGACCCGCCGGCACATCATCAACCTCAAGGACGGCAGCTACGCCGTCACCGAACGCGCCGTCGACGTCCAGATCGTCAATCTGCGCCGCAAGCTCGGATCATACGGCGCGAAGCACATCGAGACCATCCGCGGCATCGGCTACCGGTTCATCTCTGAACAACCATGAAAAGACGCGACTTCATCCTTGTCGGCGCCCCGCTGGCGGCATTGGCGGTGCTCATATTGTCATCCGCGCTGCTTTATTGCCGGGTGACGCATTTCGAGGCGGATTGCCGGGAGGAGGCGATGGAAAATGTCGCCCAGGAGACCGAGGTGGTCGCCCAGCTCGTCGGCAGCATGCTTGACCGCGGCGACCTGGACGCGGCCATCGGCTACTGCGGGCGCTTTCGCGAGAACACCCTCCGGGTGACGCTGATGGACGCCGCCGGCGCGGTCGCCGCCGACTCCCGGGAGGACGTCGCCTTCATGGGCAACCACCTCAACCGCCAGGAAGTGCAGGAGGCGCTGGCGGGCCGGAGCGCCAGCGTGGTGCGCTACAGCGACAGCCTGGGGAAGTGGATGATCTACCATGCGGTCGCCATTCCCAGCGCCCACGGCAAGTACATCCTTCGCACCGCGGTCACCACCGACCGCCTCAACCGCACCCTGCGCAATTTCCGGCTCATCATCGCCGGGGCCTTTGGCCTTGCGATCGTCCTAGCCGGCGTCATGCTGGCCTACATCCTCCGCAAAGTCCGCCGGCCGCTGGTGCAACTGCAAAGAAGCGTCGGCCGGATCGCGGCGGGGGACCTGGACACCCCGATTGCCATCCCCCCGGATGGCGTGATCCGCGAGCTGGCCCAGGGCGTGGACGCCATGACCTGCCAGTTGCGGGACCGGCTGGCCCAGCTCACCGCCGACCGCAATGAACGCGACCTGCTCTTCGGCGCCATGACGGAATGCGTCATGCTGCTGGACCCGCAGGGCGCGATGATCCGTGCCAACCGCGCCGCCATCCAGTTCTTCGGCATCAGCGCAAACCGCTTCAATATCAACCGCTGCCATATCGCGGAGCTGCCGGAAATCGTCAACCAGGCCTTCGCCGGGCGCCACGCCTTCGAGCGCGAGCTGGCCATCCACTCCCCCGCGGGGGAGAGCACGCTGCTGGCCCGCGGGCGGTTTCTCACTGACGACCGCAATCTGCCGCTGCTGCTGCTGACCCTGACCGACCTTTCGGCGCTGCGCCAGCTGGAGACCTTCCGCAGCGACTTCATCGCCAATGTCTCGCATGAGATCAAGACTCCGCTTACCTGCATCGTCGGCGCCGCCGAAGCCCTGGAGGACTGCACTGACGACGCCCAGCGCCAAAAGCTCACCGGCATGATCAGGCGCCATTGCGACCGGCTCAACCAGCTGGTGCACGACATCCTGGACCTGTCGGCCATCGAGAAGCTCCAGCGTGACGACTCCACACGCGGCTTTGCGCCGGTGCCGATCGACTCGCTGCTGGCCGACGTGCTCAGCCTCTCGCTGGAGCAGGCCAATGCCGCCGGCATGAAGCTGGAGCTGCATGGGGCCGAACCCCTGACCGTCATCGGCGACTACACCCTCCTGGAGCAGGCGCTGCTCAACCTGGTCGGCAACGCCGTCAAATACAGCGGCGGGCGTCAGATCGTCCTGGAGGCGGGGAAGCAGGACGGCAATGCCGTCATCAGCGTGCGTGACGACGGCATCGGCATCCCCCGCGACTGCCAGAACCGTCTCTTCGAGCGCTTCTACCGCGTGGACAAGTCCCGCAGCCGCCAGCTGGGCGGCACCGGCCTGGGCCTGGCCATCGTCAAGCACACCGCCCAGCTCCATGGCGGCCATGCCGAAGTCGAAAGCGCCCCCGGCCACGGCGCGGTCTTCCGTCTGGTGCTGCCGTTGGCGGATGCCACGAAGCCCTCATCCGGCGGGCAATGAAGGCCACCGCCGGCTCCCCCGCCACCGCCGGCCATTGCGCCGTTCCTATCCGCGGATGGCGGCCTCGCGCAGGGCCTCGGAGACCGTCGGGTGGGGGAAGACCATCCTGGCGACATTTTCCGGCGTCAGCTTGAGGCCGATCATCATCGCCGCGGCGCAAATGAACTCGCCGCAATTGCCGCCGATGGCATGGATGCCCAGCAGCTGGCGGGTCCGGGCATGGGCCAGGACCTTGACCGTCCCGGACTGCCCCTCGGTCTCCACCAGGAAACGCCCGGCGGTGGCCATCGGCAACGCGATCTTGTCATAGGGCACGCCGGCGGCGGCCAGCGCCTGCTCGGTGGCCCCGGCCTGCGCCACCTCCGGATGGGTGTAGATGACCGACGGGATGGCCGAATAATCCATTGAGTCGGCGGTGCCGAACATATTGTTCACCGCGACCATCCCCTCGCGGGTGGCGGCATGCGCCAGAAGGCAGCGGCCGGTGACATCGCCGCACGCCCAGATGCCGGGCACTGAAGTGCGTCCGGCGTCATCGGTGGTCACGCCCCGGCCTTCGACAGCCACCCCGGCTTCCTCCAGGCCGAGGCCGCCGGTGGCGGGGCGGCGTCCCGTGGCATTGAGAATGACCTCGCCCTCCAGCCGGAGGGGCTGCCCGGCACTGTCCTGGCATGACAGCGCATGGCCGTCGATGCCCTGCACTCTGGCGCCAAGATGCAGGGTGATCCCCGCGCGCTTGAGGCCCGCCAGCAGCTTCCGGCCAATTTCGTCATCCATGACCGGGGCGATCTTCGGCAGCATTTCGACGATGGCGACCCTGGTGCCGGCGATGGCGAAGAAGGTCGCCAGCTCCAGCCCGATCACCCCCCCGCCGATGATCACCAGCGACTGCGGGATCGAAGTCAATGCGAGGATGCCGGTGGAATCCATCACCGCCGGATTGCCGCGCAAGCCGGGGATTGGCGGCACCGCCGGCGCACTGCCGGTGGCCAGCAGGATATTGTCGCCATGCCAGAGCCTGCCGTCAGCTTCGACCACCCCCGGCGCGGCGATTTTCGCCCGGGCATTGACCACCTCCACCTTGGCGGCGCGGAGCATGGCGGCGACGCCCTTCTGGAGCGTGCCCACCACCCGGTTCTTGCGGGCCTGCACCGCCTCCAGATCCAGCGACGGCGCCGTCCCGGCGCCCGCGACCCCGAACCTGGCGGCCTGGCGGCACTCCTCCAGCGCCCTGGCGCTGCGCAGCAGGCATTTGGTCGGAATGCACCCCGAGTTGAGGCAGGTCCCGCCCAGGGCGCCGGCCTCGAAGAGCACGACGCGCCTGCCATAGTGCCCGGCGGCATGGGCGGCCGCCTCGTATCCGCCCGGTCCGCCGCCAATGACCATCAAATCATAGCGTGAATCTTCCATGGGATTGTGACTGTGGGCCAATTGCCATGGCCATGTGCGCGGCGCCGGGGCAATGGCCCCGCGCCGCTACTTGTTCTCCGGATATGCGTCGATCACCTGCCGGGCGAAGTGCGCAAACGTCCCGTCCTCCAGATGCCGCCGCGCCTCCCGCGCCAGATTGATGAAGAAATGCAGGTTGTGGATCGTCATCAGCCGGGAGCCGAGGATTTCGCCGACATGCAGCAGATGGCGGATGTACGCCCGGGTGTGGTTGCGGCAGGCGTAGCATTGGCAGCCCTCCTGGATCGGCGAGTAGTCATGCGCATAGCGCGCCGCCTTTATCGGGATGGTTCCCGTCGGCGTGTAGGCGCTGCCGTTGCGGCCCATGCGGGTCGGCAGCACGCAATCGAACATGTCGATGCCATGCATGATGCCGATGATGATCTGCCGCGGCGTGCCCACGCCCATCAGGTAATGCGGCAGATGCGCCGGCAGCACCGGTGCGCAATAGCCCAGCGCCTTGACCATATCCGCCTCCTTTTCCCCGACCGAGACGCCGCCGACCGCAATGCCGTCAAAATCCATCCCGGCAAGTTCGGTGACGGCGCGCACCCGCAGATCCTCGTACACCGACCCCTGGGCGATGCCGAAGACCAGCTGTCCCGGCGCGCGCGGCTGCTCCCGGCATTGCGCCGCCCATTTCAGCGTCAGGCCGAGCGACTCCTCCGCCTGGGCATGCGTGGCCGGCCACGGCGTGCATTCGTCAAAGCACATCGCGATGTCGGAGCCGATGATGCGCTGGATCTCCATCGACTCCTTCGGCCCCATGAAAAGCCGCGACCCGTCGATATGCGACTGGAACACCACGCCTTCCGGGGTCTTCCGCCGCAGCTTGGCCAGGCTGAAGACCTGGAATCCCCCCGAGTCGGTGAGAATCGCGCGCCTCCAGTTCATGAAGGCGTGCAATCCGCCGGCCTCGGCCATGAGCGCCATGCCCGGCCGCAGATTGAGATGGTAGGTGTTCCCCAGGATGATCTGCGCCCCGAGCTCCTCCAGCTCCTGGTTGCACATCGCCTTGACGGTCCCCTGGGTGCCCACCGGCATGAACACCGGCGTCTCGATGTCGCCGTGCGCGGTATGGAGACGCCCGCGCCGCGCATAGGTGCCGGGCGGGCCGTTTTTCAGTATTTCAAAGCTCATCGGGGAAGTTGGACCTGGAACCGTGAAGCCAGGTGATTCGGCGTCAGATTGGGGAGTTTTTGAGGGAGTGCGCCGGAGGCGCGTGACCGGAAAAGACGAGGCCATGGCGCAAGGGAACCGCCCTCGCGGATTCGGTCCGGATGCCGCCGCCGGACTGCACGACGCCCTACGGCGTCGGCCTGGCGTCATCGGCCTCGAACATCGCCCTGGCAAAAAGCGCGGCGTCGAATTCCTTCAGGTCATCCATGGCCTCGCCCAGGCCGACAAAGCGTACCGGATATCCCAGCTCCTGCCGGATGGCCACCACCACCCCGCCCCGCCCCGTGCCGTCCAGCTTGGTCAGGACCAGCCCGGTGATGGGGAAGAGCCTGCCAAACTCGCGGGCCTGGCTCAAGGCGCTGCCTCCAATCGATGCGTCCACCGTCAGCCAGATCTCGTGCGGCGCGCCCGGCATCGCCTTCCCGGTGATCCGCTTGACCTTTTCCAGCTCCGCCATGAGGTCACCGCGGGTGGTCTGGCGGCCGGCGGTGTCGATGATGACGTAGTCCGCATTCTGGCGCTGGCCGGACTTCACCGCATCGAATGCGACTGCCGCCGAGTCGCCGCCGAGCTTGCCCTCCACCACCGGACACCCCAGACGCTGCGCCCAGACGCCCATCTGGATCGCGCCGGCCGCCCGGAAGGTGTCGCCGGCCCCCAGCACCACCTTGGCGCCCTGCTCCATGAAATGGTGCGCCAGCTTGGCGATCGTGGTGGTCTTGCCGCTGCCATTGACCCCGACCATGAGAATGACCGTCGGGCCATCCGGATTGCGGCTGATTGGCGCCGTGCCGCCCGCCGTCAGGATGCCGACGATCTTTTCCTCGCAGGCGGCGATGATGTCAGTGCCGGTGGAAATCTGCCCGCGCGAATAGCGGTCCTTGAGGTCGGCGATGAGCTGGGCGGTGACCGCCGGCCCCAGGTCCGTGGCCAGAAGCGCCTTCTCCAGCTTGCGGTAGGCGTCGTCGTCCCAGACCTTGACCTCGGTGAAGACCGACTGGATGCCGTGGACGATTGCGGTCTTGGTCTTTTCCAGACCCTTCTTGAAAAATCCAAATAGCGACATAGCTCAAGTCATTTGCTGCCGGAACCAAAATCCAATGGCATCGCCTCCAATTGGCGGCGGACATTGTCCAGCACCCCGTTGATGAATTTCGGGGATTCCGGCTGGCCGTATTGCTTTGACAATTCGATGGCCTCGTTGATGGCCACCACCACCCCGACCTTGTCGTCATAGCGCATCTCCGCCACCGCCAGCCGCAGCAGATTCCGGTCGATGCAATTCATCCGCCTCAGATCCCAGTTGTCGGCCGCCGCCCGGATCATGGCATCGATGTCGCCACGGTGTTCCTCCACCATGGCGAGCAGCTTCCGGGCGCGGATGGCGGCCTTGCGGTAGACCCTCGCGTCCACATGCAAGTCGTTTTCCGTCTCCGCCAGCTCCAGGAAGTCCTCGAAGGCCTCCGGGGAATAGCCCTGGTCCGGCTGCATCTCCATCTCATAGAGGAACTGCAAAGCCAGAATGCGGGAGAGGGTGCGCTGGATCCGGTAGACCGCCGCGCTGCTGCGGCCGTGCGGCGGTTCCGACGCGGCCGCGGGACGCCGCGACGCCATCGGCTCCGATGGAAAATCTGTGTCACTGCTCATGGCAATATCCATATAAGAACACGTCCCACCCGCGGCGGGCTATTTTTTGCCGGCGGCGGGCAATTCCCGGAGCAGATTCGCCATCTCGATGGCGGAGGCTGCGGCGCTGGCGCCGCGATTTCCGGCCTTGCTGCCGCTGCGTTCGATCGCCTGCTCGATATTCTCCGTCGTCACCACGCCGTAGATTGCGGGGACGCCGGTCTCCAGGGCGATTTGCGCCAGCCCCTTGGATACTTCGCTGTTGATCATCAGCGCGTGCTGGGTGGATCCCTGGATCACCACCCCCAGCGCAATCACCGCGTCATATTTTCCGCTTTGCGCCATCTTCTTGATCACCAGCGGGATTTCAAATGACCCCGGCACCCAGGCCACGGCGATGTCCCGGGCTGCCGCGCCATGGCGCAACAGCGTATCCACCGCGCCGCTGAGCAGCTGCTCGACAAAAATTGAATTGAAACGGGCGCAGACAATGCCGACACGCAATCCGGCGGCATTCATCTTCCCTTCCAGGGTCTTGATTTCAGAGTTCATGATTGCAATGGTGTTTTTTATATGGCAATCCGATGCGCCGCATCGTAAATGCCACGAGTCCACGGGAAGCCCCACCGGTGTGGGTGGGGCAGTAAGACTATGACCTGGATCCGCGAAGCCGGCCTCAGAACGAGCGGTTTCACCTGCCGCGGCCGGCCGGATGGCGGAGGCATGGTGCGGCGTGTTCCACGCATTGCGCGCGGGGCGGTTGCGCGCCATCGATCCCCTACAGCAGGTGTTCCATGCGGTCGCGCTTGGTCTCCAGGTACTTCTCATCGCACGGATTGCTGGGGATCACCAGCGGCACGCGGCCGGTGATTTCCAATCCATAGCCGGAAAGCCCGGCCAGCTTCCTGGGGTTGTTGGTCAGCAACCGGATGCTCCGAACCCCGAGGTTGCGGAGGATCTCGGCGCCGATGCCATACTCGCGCAGATCCGGCGCAAAACCCTGGCGGGTGTTGGCGTCCACCGTGTCCAGGCCGTGATCCTGCAGACGGTAGGCATGGAGCTTGTTGACCAGCCCGATGCCGCGGCCTTCCTGCCGCAGATAGACCATCACCCCGCAATCCTCCTGCGCAATCATCCGCATGGCGGTGTCGAACTGGCTACCGCAATCGCAACGGCGGGAGTGGAAGACGTCGCCGGTAAGGCATTCGCTATGCACCCGGGTCAGGACGTTTTCCCTGCCACAGACATCGCCCTTGACCAGCGCCAGATGTTCGCGGCCATTGTTCCTGGCCACAAAGCAATAGAGCATGAAGTCGCCGTAGTCGGTCGGCAATTTCACCACCTCGGTGCGCTCGACCAGCTTCTCGGTGCGGCGGCGGTAGGCGATCAGATCCGCGATGGTCGCAATCTTGAGATGGTGTTTCCGGGCGAACTCCAGCAGCTGGCCGGTGCGCGCCATGCTGCCGTCCGGATTGAGTACCTCGCAGATCGCGGCGCTCTGGTTGAGGCCGGCGATGCGCAGCAGATCCAGCGATCCCTCGGTGTGACCGGCCCGCACCAGCACCCCGCCAGCCTTGGCGATCAACGGAAAGACATGGCCCGGCGAACGGAAATCACCGGCCGTGCGGCATGGATCCGCCAGATCCGCCACCGTCATCGCCCGGTCGAAGGCCGAAGTGCCGGTGCCTGTACGGCGGCTGTCCACCGTCACGGTGAAACAGGTGTCCATCGGGTCGCCGGTGCTGGCCATCTGGACCAGCCCCAGCTCGGCGGCGCGTTCACGGGTGATCGGCGCACAGACCAGCCCGCGGCCATTGGTGATCATGAAATTAATCGCCTCCGGAGTGGCCTTCTCTCCGGCTATGACCAGATCCCCCTCGTTTTCGCGGTTTTCATCGTCGGTGAGAATTATCATCTCACCATTTGACAGTGCCTTGGCGGCTTCTTCGATTGTGCTGAACATAGAACGGAGGGGAAACGATGGATGAACTGATGGGGGGGGGTGATGGAGGGGAGGACGGACGGACGGAAGGGAAAACGGACGCGGGGAACGGAGGCCGTCATCCGTTTCCGCGGGAATCCGGCGTACTGCGCTGCACTGCGCCACCTGTTATCCGTTCCCCCAGGACGCCGGTCGGATCCAGCATGATGGTACGGATGATCATTGCCATGGCATGGCTGACCGGGATGTCGAGCTTTCCGGCGACATTGCGCGCCAGGGTCTCCAGGGATGGCTGCAACAGCAGCCGCACGACGGCCCGCAACGTCTCGTCCGGCAGCCGCCGCAGCTCTTCCCGCAGGGGCACGCCGGCCGGCGCCGTCATCATCGCGCCGCCATCGGCATTCTGGCGCCGCGACGGAGAGCGGCCGGTCTGGAGAAATTCCACCGTGGTGTCCAGTTTCTCCGCGATGCGCCCCAGCGTCCGCAACGAGGTGCCGGTGCGGCCAGCCTCCAGCTTGGTATAGAGGCTGGCCGAGACATCGAGATACTCCGCCATTTCCGTCTGGAGCAGGTGCATGCGCTCGCGGAAGGCGCGCAGGCGCCCCCCCAGAGTCGAAGGATTGCCGGTGGATGACTTGGCCATTTCCCCGGGCATCAGGCGGTGAAGATTCCGTTGATATCCTTGCCGAGGACGCCGTCGTGGTCGGTTTCAACGCGGACCACGATACCCTCTTCCTCAATCTTGAACTTGTCGAGGAAGCCCAGGGCCTTCTCCCTGGTCGTGGTCTTGAAGCGGAAGACGCGGTTGACTTCGCCGTTCTCCAGCCGGATATCCTCGGAACCCAGATTCTCGATCTCGCCCTTCATTTCATCCATGTTCGGCAATTCCAGCGACACCACCGGCTCGGTGCTTTGGCGGAAGTAGTTGGCAAACGGCAATTCCGGCCAGATCATCGACGCCTCGCGCCAGCGGGCGTAATTGAGGGTCGGACCGCCGATGAAGGCCACCGCCCGCCCCTGGTGCTCGTAGGTGCCGAAGCGGATGTCGTTGCGCTTGCAATGCAGCTGCCCCGTGCTGTCCATGTTGATGAACGACAGCCGGTTGAGCGCGTCCTTGGCGTCATCCATGTCGTTGAACAAGTAGGCGACGTACTTGAAGTGGTCGGGATCGGCGTCGGCGGCATCCCAGAACTCCTGCTGGAGCTTGCCCTTGTTGGCGAAGAAGCGCTCGACCTCGAGGTTGCGCTCCTCGGCGCGCCGGCGGTGGTACCACCAGCCAAGTCCGCCGAGGCCGCCAAGCACCGCCAGGGCGATGATGCCATAGAGGACGTAGTCGGGCTTGCTCTCCGCCGGGGCGGCCTGCTGCTCGCGCTGCTGCATGGCGGCCCGTCGGGCGCGCTCCTCCTCGCGGGCCTTCCTCTCGGCATTGAGCCGGGCCTCCTCCTTCTCGCGCTCCAGCTTCAGCTGCTCCTCGCGCTGCTGCTGGGCCAGCGCCTCCTGGCGGGCGCGCTCCTCGGCCGCCTGCCGCGCCAGCTCCTGCTGCGCCGATGCAAACGCCCCCGGCGGCGCAATCGCGGCCAGCCGCGATGACAGCCGCGCCTGTGCCTCCACCGAAGCCGTGCGCAGCGCAATCTGCTGCTCACGGCTGGCGTCCCGCTCACGCTCCATGCGGCGGATGATGGCGTCGGCATTCTCGCGCAACAGCTCGTCGATGGCATACCACTGGCCATTCCACAAGGTATATCCGCGCCGTTCATTTTCCACGGCATCGGCCTCGATCTGCCGGGCGATGAACACATCGCGGTTATTTTCCCGGAAGTTGCGGCGGTTTTCCTCGTTGCGGCTGGAGGCTTCCTCCACCCACTGCTGCCGGTACTGCCGATTGAGCTTGTCGTCATATTTTGCCAGCTCGCCGTCCGGCCCCTCGTTCTCCGGCAGTCCGGCCATCTCGCTCAGATTCACATGGTCGCTGGTATTCAGCCAGACCTTGCCGTTCTTGACATAGCGGAAGACCCCCCGGGTGATCTTGGAGGCATTCGGCTTGAAGCGGTGGCGGATCGACACGTAGTCGCCGCGGCGGTACATCGGGAACTGGACCGTCGAGAGCTCCCGCAGCTGCTCGGTGGTCCGGACGGGATACTTCTCCTCGATGGCGCGGTCCAGCGCGTCCAGCGCGGTCTTCTCGGACTCCACGGTGCGGATCAGCGGCTTGGCGCACCCCTGCCCCAGGCCGTCGTCCAGCGCCGTGAACTGCGGGCGCACCGCCGAGATCAGCGAGGAGACCGTCGCGCCATTGCCCTGCCGCAGCGCAGCCTCCTCCAGCATCCGGCGCCCCTCCGCCATCCGCCTTGCCGAGACTTCCCGGGTGCCGTCATCCGTTTTTTGGGCAAAGAGCGATGCGCCAATGCAACATGCAACGAACAACAGTATCGCGTTCAAGGAGTTAGTCATGTATGCCCCCTATTGCCTTCAAGATCGGTGATGAAGATTTTCGGTTAATGTAGCGCGGAAAAATGATTTTGCCAAACCGCAAGGCGGGGCTACTGCCTGCCGGTCCAGCAGTAGGTGCACAGCTTTTCCGCGGGGAAGCCGATGGCCTCGATGAGGTCCTCCAGCGTCTGGAACTTCAGGGAGGTGAAGCCCATCTCCTGCCGGATCCGCTCGACCATCATGCGGTATTTCGGCGACTGCGCATCGGTGTACTCCTCCAGCCGCCCCTCGTCTTCCTGGCCATTTTCAAGGGCATGGACGGCGCGGCGGGCGATGAGCTCCATGGCGGTGCGGGATGGCGAGAAATTCAGGAACCGGCAGCCGAAGAGGATTGGCGGACAGGCCGAGCGCACGTGGACTTCCCTGGCGCCCCACTCCGGCAGCCGCGCAAAAGTGTCCTTCAGCTGGGTGCCGCGCACAATCGAGTCCTCGCAGAAGAGCAGCCGCTTGCCCCGGATGAAATCCTGGATCGGGATCAGCTTCATCTTGGCCACATGCAACCGCGTGGTCTGGGAATCCGCAATGAAGCTGCGCGGCCAGGTCGGGGTGTATTTGACGAATGACCGCTTGTACGGGAGGCGCTTGGCGCAGGCATAGCCCAGGGCGTGGGCAGTCCCCGAGTCCGGCACCCCCGCCACCGCGTCCACCTCGATGCCGTTGTCGCGGTCGGCCAGGCGCTCGCCGCAGCGGTAGCGCGCGTCCTCGACGTTGATGCCCTCGTATGCGGAAGCCGGAAAGCCGTAATATACCCACATGAAGGCGCACATGCGCATCTCGCGGCGCGGCGCCAGCACCGGCTCGATCTCAAAAGTCAGGCGGTTCAGCAGCACCGCCTCGCCAGGCCCCAGCCAGCGCACGATCCGGTAGCCGAGGTTGTGCAGCGAGCAGGACTCGAAGGCCGCGGCCAGGCTGCCGTCATCCCGGCGGCCGATCACAATCGGCGTGCGGCCCACCCGGTCGCGGCAGGCAATCACCCCGTGGTCGGCAAGCAGCAGCACCGAGCAGGACCCCTCGACGCGGTCCTGCATGTACCGCAGCCCCTCGGCCAACGTGCCCTTGTTGGCGATCAGGGTGGCCACCACCTCGGTCGGGCTCACCCCCTGTCCGCACATCTCGGAGAAATGCGCCTGGTTCTGCCGGAAAAGCTGGTTCCGGAGCTGCGCCAGATTGTTGACCATGCCGACCATGGTGATGCCGAAGGCGCCATTCTGCGCATAGATCATCAATGGCTGGCTGTCGGTGTCCGAAATGCAGCCGATGCCGCTGTTGCCATGCATCCCGTCCAGCTCATGCTCGAACTTGGAGCGGAACTGGTCGTGGCGGATGTCATGGATCACCCGCTGGAAGCCGCCGCCGGTGTCATACACCATCATCCCCGCCCGGACATTGCCCAGGTGCGAGTGGTAATCCGTACCATAGAAGAGGTCCGCCACGCATGAACCTTTTGAGACTGCACCGAAAAAGCCACCCATTGGGATTCAGGATTCCTTGGAAGTTGTTGAGCCGGGGACAAAAAAAGAAGGAGGAAGGCATAATATAACGGAGAAAACCGCAGTTGCCGGCGTCGGTGCACCGGCCGTCCCCCGCTTGAAAAAGCACCCCGCGGCCTTATATTTGCCTGGAGCGACACGGGTCATACGCAATGCCATTGGAAGAACCGACATATGAGCCATTGGGGCGTCCGAAAAGGAGGCGCCGGGGCGACTGCGCCATCGACTCCCAGGGGCAGCTGGTCGAATATGAGCGGGGATATCTGCGGCATCAGGCGAAGGTGGCGCGAGGCGTGGCCTCCCCGGAGCCGGATGCGTCCCGGCGCCGCGCCCGGTCCGAGGGGATCCATCCCGCGGTTGATCCCGGTAGCCGGATCGAAATCATCTACGTGCTGGACCTGGATCGTGTCCCACGGGCGCTGTCGGCGGAGCTGCCGCTGGAACTCTGGTGGCGAGGCGCCACGGCCGGCGGCGATGGCGCATCCTCGCCGCTCAGGCCCCTGTGCGCCGACGCCGAGACAACGGTGCCCACGGAGCGGGACTGCCGGCTGCTGTCGCAACTTTGGCGATGGCGCGAACGCGGCGCCGGCGTGCGCGGCAACCGTTTTCTGATTCCGCCGGAGGCGCAGTCCGGAATATTGACGCAGCTGGGCGAAGTGCCGAATCTGCGATGGAGCGCCCGCAGAAGCGACGGCGCCTGGCGGCTGCATCGCCTCGAAATCCGGCCACTGGGCGGCAAGAGCCTCTGGTCGGTATCGTTTCCGGAGGGGCCGGCGCCGCAAATCATGCTGTCGGCAATGGCGTCGGACCTGCCATTTGAGCAATGGCAGGCGCTTTCCAGCGGCGGCTGGGCAATGGCGGGCGGATGCATATACTTCATCGGCATCCGCCAGGCATTCGGCGTGCTTGCGCCATGGATTGGCGGGAAGCCGCCGGCGCTCACGCCGACGCAGCGTTCGGAGTTCATCCGGATCCTCACCATGGATGGCGGCGCAGACCTGGGCGGATTGCCGGAGGCGCTGCGGATCCCGGTGGAGTCGCTTCGCCCGGGGGGACGGCTCTATGTCACCACCGCACGCTTCAAGCACCTCGGAGCAGAACAGCTGCAATGCGAACTCTCCTTCGACTACGCGGGGACGGCGGTCCCGGACGTCCCCGACGCGCCCATGCGGGTCGCCTCCGGATCACGGGTGCTGGAGCGCGATCCCCACTCCGAGGAGGCGCTGCGGCAGCGCCTGCGCGACCTTGGCTTCCGGCTGGTGAAGCGCGCCGGCGGCGACGAGGACCCCGGCTGGAAGCTGCCGCCGGCACAGCTGGAGAAGGCGGTCTTCACGCTGGTTTCCGAAGGCTGGAGGATCCATGCGTCAGGCAAGGACTACCGCCGGCCGGTCGACAAGAATTGCAGCGTGTCGTCCTTCGGAATCGACTGGCTGGAAATCAATGCGCGGGTCGATTTCGGCAACGGGCTGTCGGCACAGCTGCCGGAGCTGCTGCGGGCGATCCGCACCGGCAGCAGGAGTGTCCTGCTCGACGACGGCAGCTATGGCATCCTGCCGCAGGACTGGCTGGAGCACTTCACCGTGCTTACGCAAATAGGCCAGACCAGCGACCGGCAGGTCCTGCTGCGAAAACAGCACGCGGGGATGCTGCAGGCGCTGCTTGACCGGCAAGTCGATGATTTGGACGGACGATACCACGAGATCCTGGCCGGCATGGAGGTGGAAAACGCCGCCGCGCCGCCGCCATTCGCGCCTCCGGAGCAATTCCTGGCCAGGCTGCGCCCCTACCAGAACGCCGGCGCCGCCTGGCTGGCGGCACTGGCGCGACGGGGCATCAATGGCATATTGGCGGATGACATGGGGCTGGGAAAGACCGTCGAAGTGCTGGCGGTGCTCGCCGCCCGGCACTTCGAGACCCCGCGGCCGCCGTCGCTGATAGTCGCGCCCAGCTCCCTGCTTTTCAACTGGCAGCAGGAGTCGGCGCGCTTTGCGCCCTTCCTCAAGGTGTCGCAATATCATGGCCCGCACCGCAAATGCGATCCGGAGTGGTTTTCGCGCTTCGACCTGGTGCTCACCACCTACGGCACGCTGCGGCAGGACGCCGCCAGGCTGGCGGCCATCGACTTCGACTGCGTGGTGCTGGACGAATCGCAGAATATCAAGAACGCCCAGAGCCTCACCGCCCAGTCCGCACGGGTGCTGAAGACCTCCCGGCGGATCGCGATGACCGGCACGCCGATTGAGAACCATCTTTCGGAGCTGTTCAGCCAGCTGTCATTCCTCAATCCCGGACTCTTCACCGCCCCGCTGGTGCAGGCGCTGGGAAAGGAGGGCGGCGTTCTCCGCGACCCCGGCACCGCCCGGAGGATGCGGCGCTGCCTGCAGCCGTTCATCCTGAGGCGGACAAAGGAACAGGTCGCCACCGACCTGCCCGCCAAGACCGAACAGGTGATCGGCTGCGAGCTGCCTCCGGAACAGCGCCGTCATTACGACGAGCTGCGCGAATACTACCGACAGGAACTCTCCGGAATGGCCGGCGGCCAGCCCGGAGGCGGCGGCACGGCGACCATGCTGGCGGCGCTGCTGCGGCTGAGGCAGGCCGCGTGCCACGCCGCCCTGATCGACCCCGCGATGGAGGCCGTCCCCTCGGCGAAGCTGCAGCTCCTGCACGACCATCTGGGGGCGCTGCTGGAGTCAGGGCACAAGGCGCTGGTCTTTTCGCAATTCACGTCGCTGCTGAAATTGGCGGCGAAGGACTTCGAGTGCTCCGGATGGAAATACTGCTATCTGGACGGCACGACCCGGGACCGCGGCGAACTGGTGCAGCGCTTCCAGGGCGACAGCTCCGTAGGGATATTCCTGATCTCGCTCAAGGCCGGCGGCGTGGGATTGAACCTGACCGCCGCCGACTACGTATATCTGCTGGACCCGTGGTGGAATCCCGCCGCCGAGGCCCAGGCCATCGACCGCGCATACCGCATCGGCCAGCGCCGGCCGGTCTTCGCCTATCGGCTGATCGCCAGGGACACCGTGGAGGAAAAGGTGATGATCATGCAGCGGAAAAAGCGCGCCATCGCCAATGCCGTCATCAGCGCCGTCCCGCAGGACGCCCTGGACGCACCGCCGCCATCCCTGACCGCCGAGGATCTGCGCAGCCTGCTGGATCTGGGATGACGACGCGCTAGAATTGCTTCAGGAAGCGCCGGTCGTTTTCGTAGAGCAGCCGCAGGTCATTGATGCCGAATTTGATCATCGCGATGCGCTCAATGCCCATCCCGAAGGCGTATCCGGAGAGTTTTTCCGGATCATATCCGACATTGCGCAGCACCTGCGGATTCACCATTCCGGCGCCGGAGATCTCGATCCACCCCGACCCCTTGCAGATCCGGCAGCCCTTGCCGCCGCAGGCCATGCAGCTGGCATCCCATTCGACACTGGGCTCGGTGAAGGGGAAGAAATGGGGGCGGAAGCGGATCTTGACATTGCTGCCGAACATCTCCCGGGCGAAGCTGGCCAGCGTCCCCTTGAGGTCCGCCAGCGACACCTGCCGGTCGACATAGAGCCCCTCGATCTGGTGGAAGCTCATGCCATGGGTGGCGTCCGGAGTGTCGCGGCGGTAGCACCGCCCCGGGCACACCACCCGGATCGGGGGCTGATGGCCCTCCATCGAACGGATTTGCACCGGCGAGGTCTGGGTGCGCAGAATCAGCGTCTGCGGATCCAGATAGTCGTGATGATCCAAATCGAAATAGAAGGTGTCGGACACCGCGCGCGACGGGTGGTCCTTCGGGGCGTTCAGGGCGTCGAAGTTATGCCACACGTCCTCGACATCCGGCCCGTCGGCAACCACGAACCCCATCCGGCGGAAGATCTCCACCGCCTCGTCCATCACCTGGGTTATGGGGTGGCGGTGGCCGATGCCGCGGTATGTACCCGGCAAGGTGACGTCGATTGCATCCGCGGCGGCCTTCCCGGCATTCAGCCGCTCCGCGGCCGCGGCAAAAGCCGCCGCCACCTGGGTCTTGACCAGGTTGAGCGTCTTGCCCACCAAAGGCTTCTCCTCCGCGGGGATCTTGCCCAGCTCGCTCATCATGGCGGGGATGACCCCCTTGCGGCTGATGTACTTGATTCGCAATTCGTCCAGCTTGGACTCCAATTTCACGCCGGAAAGCGCCTCCTTGACCTCGGAAAGCACCGCCAGCAGCCTGTCCTCTAATTGGCTCATGGTTGTATTGCCCGCAATTTCGCAAGTGTTGGTGACCCCGGGAAAAGGCCGGCGCGGCGGCGTCTCCGGGATACGGTGAAAACGGCTTGACGCCTAATATAAAGCGTGAAGAGGCGGCTGGCGCCATGGCCAGCCGCCTCCATCGCCGACGGACTCAACGCCCCTACAGCGTCCCGAAAAGCCGGTCGCCGGCATCGCCCAGCCCCGGCAGGATGTAGGCGTGGTCATTCAGGGTGTCGTCGAGGTTGCCCAGGTAGATATCGACATCCGGATGCTCCTCCGACACCCGCTTGACGCCTTCCGGGGCGCCGATGATGTTGAGCAGCTTGATGTGCTGCGCGCCGCGCTGCTTCAGGAATCCGATGGCCGCCGCCGCCGATCCGCCGGTGGCCAGCATCGGGTCAAGCACCATCACCACCCGCTCCGCCACATCCGGCGGCAGCTTGCAATAGTATTCCACCGGCGCGAAGGTCTTGGGGTCGCGGTAGAGCCCGATGTGCCCGACCCGCGCCGCGGGGATCAGGTTGAGCATGGCATCGACCATCCCCAGCCCCGCCCGCAATATCGGCACCAGGCAGACATGCTTGGGGAGCTTGTATCCGACCGTCCGGGTCAGCGGCGTCTCGATCGGACTGGGCTGCAGAGGCAGGTCGCGGGTCGCCTCGTAGCCGATCATCAGCGCCACCTCGCTCACCAGCTGCCGGAAATCCTTGGTGTTGGTGTCCTTGCACCGCATCATCGTGATCTTGTGGCGAATCAGCGGGTGGTCCATCAAATGCAATTTCGCGTCACGCATCTTGTTTTGCCTCCTGGGTTGCCGGATTTTGCGCCGTGCGGGGCAGCAGCAGATTCATCACCACGCCGACGATGGTGGCCACGAACAGCCCGGAGAGGCTGAGCTTGAAGCCCGCCGAGAAGACGATCGGGATGACGCCGTCATTGAGGGCGCCGATGCCAATGCCCACGCAGAGGGTCCCGGCCATGATGGTGAGGTTCCGGCTGTCGGTCATGTCCAGCTTGGCCTCGCAGATCAGCCGGATGCCGATGGCGGCGATCATGCCGAAGAGCACCAGCTCGATGCCGCCCTTGACCGGCGCGGGGATGGTCTGCAGGAAGGCGCCGAATTTCCCGAAGAGCGCCAGGATGATGGCGAAGCACGCCGCCAGGCGCAGGATGGCGGGGTTGTAGTTCTTGGTGGTCGCCAGCACGCCGGTGTTCTCCGAATAGGTGGTGCTGGCCGGCCCGCCGAGAAGCCCGGCTGCAATCGACGCCAGGCCGTCGCCCATCAGGGTGCGGTGGATGCCCGGGTCCTTGAAGAAGTCCTTGCCGACCACCGCGCCATTGGTGGTGATATCGCCCAGATGCTCCATGAAGGTGACGATGGCAATCGGCGCAATCAGCGATATCGCCGACCAGTCAAGGATTGGCAACGACAGGAAGTGGTTGCGGAAGGGCACGTTGAACCACGGCGCCGCCGCAATCGGCGAGAAGTCCATCTTGAACAGCCCGAATGCGCCAAGCACCAGGCACAGCAGGTACCCGGCGGCAATGCCGATCAGGATCGGTATCAGCTGGAAGATGCCCTTGCGGCGGTTCATGCAAGCCACGATCACACAAAAAGTGAAGAGCGCTATCAAAGCGCTCTTCAGGGTGTGGAAATCAAAATTGGGATTGGCGTACAGGTCAAGCGAATCCTTGATCCCGACGCCGGTGAGGCTCAGCCCGATGATCACGATCACCGGACCGGTGACCACCGGCGGGAAGATCTTCCGGATGAATTGGGGACCCGCCAGCTTGGCCACCAGCGCAAAGGCGAAGTAGACCAGACCGGCGGCGATGATCCCGCTTTGCGCCAGCTGGATGTTGTGGGCGGTCAAGGCCTGGTCGGCGCTCTTGCCGATGATCACGCACAACGCGGGGATGAAGGCAAAGGACGACCCCTGGAACACCGGTACCATCCCCTTGGTGCAAAGATGGAATAGCAGGGTGCCGATGCCGGCGGTGAATAGCGCCACCGCGGGGGACATGCCGGTGATCAGCGGAACCAATACCGTGGAACCGAACATCGCCAGGGTGTGCTGCGCTCCCAGGGCGACGTTCTTCGCATTTAACTCAGGTAGAATCATAGCAGGGTGATGTTGCTGCCGTCTTCGCCTGCGGTTGCCCCGCAGAGTCGCCCCGATTTGGGCAAACTGGCTTAATATAGCCCGGATAACCCCGCCGGCCGCCATTGTCCCGCAGTTGGCAAGGGGCCGCACCCGCCGAGTCCTCAAACCGCATTTTCAAATCATCGATTGAAACCGACAATTCAAATCGCTGTAATAATTTTTCCATTTTTTGCAATGGCGGCGTCGAAAAATGTAATCGGGATGCTATAGTAACGCGTTTCGGAATATGGCGCCTTCGGTTTGCCCGGCGCCGATGCGGCGTCTCGCGGATCTGGGCAGGAGCCCGCCGGCAATTTCGAGTCCGCCTGGCAAAAAAAGCCGCGAGGAGGCCCCGCCAGCTTTTTTCTTCAGATCCCCAAAACCACAAATCCCCCGACACTTCACACTCATGCATTGGATAGACTGGTGTATCACGATCATTCCCTTTGTCATCATCATGGCGATGGCAATCTACTCCGGCAAATATGTCCGCGGAGTCGCGGACTTCCTGGCGGCCGGCAGAGTGGCGGGGCGGTACGTCATCAGCGTGGGTGACGTCGCCGCCGGATTGAGCGTGATCACGCTGGTCGGAGCGGTTGAGCAGAACTACCAGATCGGCTATGCGCTGGGCTTCTGGAACATCATCGGGGTGCCGGCCGGGCTGTTCATCTCGCTGACCGGCTTCTGCCTCTACCGCTACCGCGCCACCCGCGCACTCTCCTTCGGGCAATTCCTGGAGATGCGCTATTGCAAATCGCTGCGCTATGTGGCCGCCTTCATCCGGAATATCGCGGAGATGGTGACCAATGCGCTGGGACCGGCCATCGCCGCCGCCTTCTTCATCTATTTCCTGGGCCTGCCCCAGCACTTTTCATTCCTGGGCCTCACCATTTCCACCTCGACGGTGGTCATCGCGGTCTGCCTGCTCTTCGCCATGATCTGCATCTGGCCGGGCGGGCGCGTCTCGCTGCTGGTCACCGACACCGCCCAGGGCGTCCTGAGCTATCCGATCTTCGTGATCGTCACCATCTATGCGCTTTCGCACTTCAGCTGGAGCAGGGAGATTGCGCCGGTGATGATGGACCGCATGCCCGGCGAGAGCTTCCTGGATCCTTTCGACATCTCCAAATTGCGCGACTTCAACATCTTCGCCACCATAGTCACCCTCATCAACGGCATCTGGGGACGGGCGGCCTGGGTGGGCAACGACACCACCAACTCCGGACGCACCCCGCACGAAAACAAGATGGCGGGCATCCTGGGCACCTGGCGCAATGGCTTCTCGGGGATCATGCTGCTGGTGCTGGCAATCATCATCTTCGCCTTCATGAACCACAAGAATTTCGCCGGCGGCGAAAATGGTTCGCACCGCATGCGCCAGCTGCTCTCCGACCGCCTGACCAACGAGATGTTCGAGGATGAAAGCATCCGTGCCAAGGACAACCCCGAACTGAGCCTGCGCGAGGCCATCGACAGGGACATCTACAGCGTCCCGATCGTGTACAATGAAATCGGCGGCGAGGGCAGCGACCGGGTGTTCACCCGCGACAACCCGAACGGCAAGCTCTCCCGCGACAGCAATATCGACACCGCCTTCGAAATCATGTTCCGCGAGTCCCTGGACAAGCACGCACCCGACAGCTTCTCCGACGGATACAAGACCGAACTCCAGCAAAAATACAAGATCGGCTTCGGGCAGAAGATGACCCCGATGGCATTGCGCACCATCTTCCCGCCGGGAATCTGCGGACTGTTCTGCCTGCTGATGCTCATGCTGCTCATCTCCACCGACGACAGCCGCATCTTCAATGCCTCATCCACCTGGGTCCAGGACTGCATCCTGCCCTTTGTCAAGAAGCAGTGGACCACGAAACAGCACATCGCCTGGCTGCGCTGGGCGTCGGTCGGCGTGGCGCTCTTCTTCTTCGTGGTCGCGGTCTTCTTCAAGAACATCGACTACATCAACATGTTCGTGACCATCATGTGCGCGGTCTGGGTGGCCGCCAGCGGACCGATCATGATCGGCGGACTCTACTCCACCTTCGGCAATTCCTGCGGCGCCTACTGCTCGCTGATCTTCGGCTCCGGCTTTGCGGCCGGATGCCTGCTCATGCAGATGAACTGGGCAAAATATGTCTATCCCTGGCTCGAGAACCTCGGCTGGGTCGAGCCGCTTGACCGCTTCCTGCGCGGATGCACCACCTGGAGCGACCCGTGGGTGGTGTGGTCGATGAATCCCCAGAAATTCCCGATTTCCTCCCCCGAGGTCAATGCGATCGCGATGGTGCTTTCATTGCTCGGATACATCGGCGGAACCGCGGTCACCTACAAGGGGCCATATAACCTCGATCGGCTCCTGCACCGCGGCAAATACGCCGTCGAAGGCAGCTGGATCAAGGAGAAGTGGACGCTGCGCAACGTCTTCCAGAAGCTTATCGGCATCGACGCCGAATACACCCGCGGCGACAAGATCATCGCCTGGTCGGTCTTCCTGTGGACCTTCGTCTACCAGATCGGATTGTGCTTCGTCCTCCCGCTGGTGTGGAATCTCATCAGCCGCTGGCCAATCGAATGGTGGAGCTGGTACTTCTTCATCACCAGCATCTGCGTCTCGGTCGCAGTCGGAATCGTCTCCACCGTGTGGTTCATGTGGGGCGGCATCAAGGATACCCGGGCGCTCTTCCGGGACCTGGCGGCCCGGGTGGACAACCGGCTTGACAACGGCATGGTTGCGGACGGCGTCGCCCTGGCGGACATCGCCCACGACAGCCAGGTCGACACTGAATGCGGCGACAGGACTGAATGATTGAACAACCACTGGCGGGCGGCGAAAGCTGTCCGCCAGCAGTTTTTTATCCTCCCCCGCGCGTGCACTGGCCCGCCAGCGGCATCCGTGACCGCCATCGCGGGGAGGACGCCATTTCGCATATAATCCGAACATATAGAAAACAAAAAATAGGAGTCTTGGTTCCATGCATTGGATTGACTGGTGTGTCACCATAATCCCGTTTGCCTTTGTCCTGGGATTGTCTGTCTACTCCGGACGCTATGTGCGCGGCGTGGTGGACTTCCTGGCCGCGGGGCGGGTCGCGGGGCGCTATGTGATCGCGGTGGGCGACGTCGCCGCGGGCCTCAGCGTCATCTCCCTGATCAGCATGGTGGAGCAGAACTACCAGGTCGGCTATGCGCTGGGCTTCTGGAACATCCTGTCCGTCCCCATCGCGATGTTCATGTCACTGAGCGGATTCTGCGTATATCGCTACCGCGCCACCCGCGCCCTCTCCTTCGGACAGTTCCTGGAGCTGCGCTATTGCAAGTCGCTGCGCTATGTGGCCGCCTTCATCCGGAATATCGCGGAGATGGTGACCAATGCGCTGGGGCCGGCCATCGCCGCATATTTCTTCATCTATTTCATCGGATTGCCCACCCACGTCACGATCCTCGGCTTCCAGATGGCCACCTCGACTCTGGTCATCGGACTTTGCCTGATCTTCGCGATGATCTGCATCTGGCCGGGAGGCCGCGTCTCGCTGCTGGTCACCGACACCGCCCAGAGCCTGCTGTGCTATCCGATCTTCGTGCTCATCACCATCTACGTCCTCTGCAATTTCTCCTGGAGCCAGGACATCGCGCCGGTGCTGATGGATCGCGCGCCCGGCGAGAGCTTCCTCAACCCCTTCGACATCTCGAAGTTGCGCGACTTCAATGTGTTTGCAACCGTCGTCACCCTCTTCGGCTCAATCTGGAACCGCTCCGCCTGGATGGGCAACGACACCTCCAATTCCGGACGCACCCCGCATGAAAACAAGATGGCGGGCATCCTCGGGACCTGGCGGGCCGGCTTCTCGGGGATCATGCTGCTGGTATTGGCGCTGGTGATCTTCGCCTTCATGAACAACAAGCGCTTCGCGGACTCCTACAACGGCGACCCGGAACGCGGCGCCCATCGCATCCGCCAGGTGCTCTCCGACTACCTCACCAACGAAATGCTGATGAACAACCCCGCGCGCGCGGTCGACAACCCCCAGCTGAGCCTGCGCGAGGCCATCGACAAGGACATCTACAAGGTCCCGTCGATCAAGCACGAAATCGGCGTCGATCCGCCGCTTTCCCGCACCCAGAACATCGATACCGCCTTCGAACACATGTTCCGCGAGTCGCTGGACCGGCACGCGCCGGACAGCATCACCGAGGGCGAACGCTATGAGCTGCAGCAGAAATACAAAATCGGCTTCGGCCAGAAGATGACCCCGCTGGCGCTGCGCGCCATCTTCCCGCCGGGAATCTGCGGGCTGTTCTGCCTGCTGATGCTCATGCTGCTCATCTCCACCGACGACAGCCGGATCTTCAACGCCTCATCCACCTGGGTCCAGGACTGCTTCCTGCCCTTTGCCAAGAAGCCCTGGACGCCCAAGCAGCACATCGCCTGGCTGCGATGGGCGTCGGCCGGCGTGGCGCTCTTCTTCTTCATGGTCGCGGTCTTATTCAAGAACATCG
This sequence comes from uncultured Lentisphaeria bacterium, assembly GCA_934661755.1. Lineage (GTDB taxonomy): Bacteria > Verrucomicrobiota > Lentisphaeria > Oligosphaerales > Oligosphaeraceae > CAKUJM01. Next base: position 29,711 of record CAKUJM010000029.1, read on the forward strand.
ACTACATCAACATGTTCGTGACCATCATGTGCTCCTTCTGGACCGCCGCCAGCGGCCCGATCATGATCGGCGGACTCTATAGCACCCTGGGCAATTCCTGCGGCGCCTACTGCTCGCTGGTCTTCGGCTCCGGCATAGCCGGCGGCAGCATCATCTTGCAGATGAACTGGGCCAAGCACATCTACCCCTGGCTGGAGAGAATGGGGTGGGTCGACGGCCTGGACCGCTTCCTGCGCTGGATCACCATCCCCACCGATCCGTGGATCATCTGGAAGATGGATCCGCAGAAATTCCCGATCTCATCGCCGGAGATCAACGCCATCGCCATGCTGATGTCGTTGCTGGCATACATCGTCGGCAGCTGGATCACCTACCGGGGGCCGTTCAATCTGGACCAGCTGCTGCATCGCGGCAAGTATGCCCAAAGCGGCGAAGTCTGGGTGAAGCAGAAGTGGTCGTTGGGCCATATCCTCAAGCAGCTCATCGGAATCGACGAACAGTACACCCGCGGCGACAAGGTCATCGCCTGGTCGGTCTTCATCTACATCATCGGCTACGGGATCGGCCTGACCTTCCTGCTGCCGGTCATCTGGAACGCCATCACCCCATGGCCCATCGAATGGTGGAGCTGGTACTTCTTCATCCGCAGCCTGTGCGTCTCCACAGCCATCGGCATCGTCTCCACCATCTGGTTCACCTGGGGCGGCATCAAGGACACCAGGGCGCTGTTCCGCGACCTGGCGGCACGGGTCGATGACGCCTCCGACAACGGCTTCATCGAGGCCAACGCCGATGACAATGCCGGCGGCAAGCAGGGAGGATGACGCCATCCCCCCGCAACCTCCCGCCGAACGCCACTCCCGCCTCCGGCCACGCCCCCGGAGACGGGAATGCCAGACCGGTGACAGCGACGCGGCATGGACTGTGGACGGCGGCCGCGTCCGCGCTGTTCATGCTGCGGGTGCTGCCATGGGCTGGCGCGGACTTGTGGTATGACGAGATCCTGACGCTGCGGCTGTTTGTCTGGGGGAAGACGTCGCCGGGCGAGATATTCCGCGATTACCGCATCGCCAACAACCACTTTCTCAACAGCGCGCTGTCGTGGCTGTGGAATCGCCTGCCGTTCGTCGCGCCTGGCGATGAACTCATGCAGCGCCTCCCCGCCATCATCGCGGGCGCGGCGGCAGTCGCGGTGGCCGCATGGTGCTGGCGGCGGTGGCTGGGCAGCCGCCTGGCGCTGGCGGTGGCGGTGCTGATTGCATTGAGTCCGGTCCAGGCCGCCTTCGCCTGCCAGCTGCGCGGATATGCGCTGGCGATGCTGCTGTCCACGATTGCGGTGACGCTGGCGGCGCGGCATCTGGAGGCGCCTGCCTGCGGCAGTGCCATCGGCCTGCTGGCATCCTGCGCGCTGCTCCCGCTGGCCATGCCCTCGGCGGCGATGGCCGGCGGCGCGCTGGCGGCATGGATGGCCTTCGCCCGCAACTGGAAGCCAAAGTGGCGGCAGCTGCGGACGGCATTGCCGGCATTGGCCGGGACCGCCCTGGGAACCGCCTACTACTTCACGCTGTGGCGGCAATTCTGCCACGCGCGCATCGACGCCGGCGGCTGGCAAAGCGGCATTGCCGCCATGGCGCATATCATGCTGGCCTTCGCCTTGCATCTGGGCTTTCTGCTGACTGGATTCTGCACCACGCGAAGCCGGGAGGATGCCGGCGGCACGGACAACGCCGGTGGACAGCTTCCGGCAACGCGGCGCAGCGCGCTGGTATTGGCCGGTGGCACGCTCCTCGTCATCGCCGCGCTGCTGGCGCTGCCTTCGCCAAACCACCGCGTGCCCTTCCCGCGCGTCTTCCTGGTCATGCTCCCGCTTCTCACCTTCGCGGCGGCATTGCTGTGCCGGAACACCCGCCTGGCGTCAATGCGGACGATGACGCTGCTGCTGGCCGCCGCGCCCGCGGTGGCCGCCACCGCAATCTGCGATGCCATCACCGCCCGACGGCTGGATCATTGCGCCAATCCGCCGCAGAATCTGCTGTTGCAATACTACCGCGGGCAGGATGACGCCAGCCAGCTGCTCTCGTATCTGCAGAAGCTGGAAGTCCAGGAAGCCATCCCCGCGCACTTCCGGATGCTGGCCGCGCCGGTGGATCATCCCGCGGTCGAATTCTACTGGCAACTTGCCGGACGGCAATTGATCCACCGCGGCCGGCCGGCAGTCGTGCCGACCAATGCGCTGCCGCCATATTTTCCCGCCGGCGAGAAAATCTATGCCTTCCTGCGCCCGCCGGATGCCGCCGGAATGCCGACGCATCTGCGCCTCACCCCGGTGGCGCATTTCAAACACCATATATTGTACCTGGTATCCCATTGAGGCGGAGCGCACCAGCCCTGCCGAATAACGCCCCCCCAAAAAAAGCCATGAGCGACCAGCCACAGGTAGTCATATCAGTAGAACAGCAGCCCGACCCGCCCGCCAGGCTCGACGAGGGCATGGCACTGGTGGGCGCGATGGCCTTTGCCTTCCTGGGGACCATCGTCGCCATCGTCGCCATCGTCGCCCTGGCCAGGGAGATCCGGCGGCGGCGCCCTACTGGATCTCCTCGATGAAATGCACGCAGGAGAGCCCGGCCAGGGCCTCCAGAAGCTGGGCGCGGCTATGACGCCGCAGCTGGCGGTCGGTGACCGTCATGGCGATTGTATATACCCCCATGCCGGAGGTGGCGTAGGACGGGTTGAGCTCGACATTGTCCACGTGAAGCCCGAATTTGCGCACCGCATCCAGAAACTCCGGCAGGAAGGTGCGGTTCTTGAGCTCCAGATGGATCTCGAAGAGCGGCGATTTGCGCTTGAAGCGCCGCTCGATGGGCGAAAACAGCACGAGGCTGGTCATCATGATGGTGAAGCCGATGAGCGCGGTCGTGTAATGCCCGAAACCAACGCAAAGCGAAATGATGCTGGTGCACCAGAGGCTGACGGAAGTGGTCAGCTCCTTGAGCTGGTTCTTTGAGCTGAACATGAGCGTGTTGCAGCTGATGATGGCGACGCCGATGACGGCGGCGGCGGAAATGAAGGGGATGCTGGACTTGTAGGCATCAAAAAGATAGTGGTCGCAAATGGCGGCCAGGGTGGATGCCAGCGCCACCAGGCTGAAGGTGCGCAACCCCGCAAAATGGCGATTGACGGCGCGCTCATAGCCAATGGACGAGGCGAACAGGAAGGCCAGCGCGATGCGCAGCGCCACCGCCTCGATGCGGGTGGGCGCAAGTGACCAGTAGCCAAGCAGATGGACGATGAAGTCGTTGTTTTCCATTAGGGGTCATCTCCGGTTGTGTCCGCCCTTGCGGAAGGATTTCATGTAGTTGTATATCTGGAGGTCGTCCTCGACGGAGGTGGCGGCGTCGACCTCCTGGTTGACGGCAAGCTCCTCCTCGGAACGGGAGTATTCCTGTCGGGCAAGCTCGCTCTCGATGGCGGCAAGCCGTGCCTTGAGGGCATCGACGGAGCCCGCATGCGGTGGCGTCGGCTCCGCGGAGGACGCGACGGCGGAGGCGGCGGATGGAGCTGCGGCGGCGGATTCGGAGGGCGGCGGCGAGGACGCAAATTGGCCGGGGACGTATGAGCGGGAGAGGTAAAGCGCGGATTTGGCACAGGCCGGACCGATGATTTCATAGAGGATGCTGGAGGAGAGGATCACCGTCTGCAACAATGGCCCGGTCTGGCCGCCAAGCAGCCGCGCGCCGAGGGCGGCCAGGCCGATGGAGACGCCAGCCTGGGGAATGAGGGCAAGACCCAGCCAGTTGCGCACCAGGGGTGACTTGTGCGTCATCGCGCAGCCCAGCCACGCGCCCAGGTATTTCCCCGCGATGCGCACGAAGAAGTAAAGCACGCCGATGGTCAGCAACGGCACGCCGGCAATGGCGGACTTCATGTCGGTGAGCGCGTCAAGCCGGAACTCGACGCCGGACTTGACAAAGAAGATGAGCAGAATTGGCGGCGAAAAATAGTTGAGCTGCTTGAAGAGCCGCTCGTCGCCGGAAAGATTGATGTATACCATGCCGCAGGCCATGCACGCCAGCAACGGCGACACGCCGATGGCCGCGCCAATGCCGCAGAGGACAAAGAGGATGGCGACCGAGACGATGAGGCGGTTGTCGGTGGAACGGCCCGCCATGAGCTTCCTGAGCAGCCAGCCCAGCCCTCCCCCGATCGCAACCATGACGGCATTGAGGATGATCGGCTTGAGGATGGTGCCCGCAGATACCCGGGCACCGCCATCGGCGATGGCGATCGAGACGGCGACCGAGAAGGCAACCAGGCTGACGACGTCATCCAGGGCGACGACGGACAGGAGGGTGTTGACGAAGTCGCCCTTGGCTCCGGTCTGCCGGATGGTCATCATCGTGGAGGCGGGAGCCGTCGCCGACGCCAAGGCGGCGAGGATGACGGAGAAGGCCATGCCCAGGTGCAGGATGTAGTAGGTCAGGATGAAGACAAGCAGCGACGCCACCAGCGACTCCAGCAGCGTGATGATGACGACGCGCATGCCATTTTCGCGCAGCGTGGTGAAACGGAAGAACTCGCCGGCGGCAAAGGCGATGAAGGCCAGGGCGATGTCGGGAATGAAGTCCATGCCGCGCAGAACCCCCGACGGCAGCAGATTGAGGCCGTAGGGGCCGATGGCAACGCCGGCGAGGATGTATGCGGTCACATTGGGAAGACGCAGCAACCGCGCGACCCGGGTCGCGCCAAAGCCGCAGATGAGCACGATGGCGACGGCGATGATGACCACCGAAACCTCGGATGTGCCGGACAAATTGGAATAAAGCCGCTGGAACATTCGTCGAATGCCGCCCCACCACCCATGTTTTTTAACCGGTGGGGACGATATGCAGAAAAAACAGGCAATTGCCGGACACCCTCCGCCAACCCGTTTTTTCGCGTGGGAAGTAAGTTACCACTGAAATAAAAAAAAGCAAGCGCCTCCATGCTACTTTTTTCAGGTGGGATAATGATGTGCGTGCACGATGCCCATCCAGTCCGAAGGCGACCGGCAGGATAATGATGTGCGTGCACGGTGTCATCCTCGCGCGCGCGCGCGTCAGCCATATAGGTGGGCCAAGTTCCCCCACCCGACCACCCAGCGTTAAGCTAACCGCTCTGCACGGTATTGCCAACCAGCGGCGCGATAATCCCCAAAAGTGTGCGATTGGCAGACACTTTACAAAACGGAGAACAAACGGACAGACGGAGAACAACGGAGAACAACGGAGAACAACGGAGAACAACGGAGAACAACGGAGAACAACGGAGAACAACGGAGA
>CAKUJM010000030.1 GCA_934661755.1 uncultured Lentisphaeria bacterium
TTGTTGCAACATGGCGCGTTCTTATAAACTACGCATGGACGCACGTCAAGCCCGGCGCCAACCCCTCCGGCGCTGCCGTGCCACCTCCCCTTGCAAGAGGAGGCTTTCTTGTCTTGAAAACAGGGTGGGACTGCCCCTGCCGTCTATATTATGTGCTTCAACCGATTCGCCACTAACCTTGCTTCTATTTGATTATTCTTCCATGAACCAGAAGGGCAGGATCTATTTTGTCTCCGGAATCGACACGGGAATTGGCAAGAGCATCGCCACCGGCCTGATGGCGCGCAACCTGATGGCCTGCGGCATTGACGTCATCACCGTCAAGATGGTTCAGACTGGCAATGACGGCTACTCCGAGGATTTGCAATTGCACCGCCAGATGTGCGGCGGAGTGCATTTTCCCGAGGATGACGCGGGACTGACGGCTCCGCAGATCTTCAAGTTCCCCTCATCGCCATTGCTGGCGGCGTCATTGGAGCAACGCACCGTGGACATCGACGCCATCCGCCATGCGGTGGATGAATGCGCCGCCCGCCACCAGGTCGTGCTGGTGGAATCCGCCGGCGGGCTCCACGTCCCCCTGTCATCCGGGCTGCTGTCGATCGACTTGGCGTCACAGCAGCATTGGCCGTTGATATTGGTCACTTGCGGACGGCTGGGTTCCATCAACCACACGCTTTTGTCGCTGGAAGCCGCCATCAACCGGAGGATGGCGATTGCGGGAATCGTCTACAACTGGCATTCCCAGTCTGATCCGCTGATTGATGCCGACACTCCGGAATACACTCTGCAGTACCTGCGGCGATTGGGGCATGATCTGCCGATGGTGCGCATCCCGCAGCTTGTTCCCGGCCTGCCCGACCCGGAAATTGATTTCACCGCAATCATCCCATGACCCACGACGAACTGCTTGGCTTCGACCGCATCCACCTCTGGCATCCCTATGCATCGCTGAAGGATCCGCCACCGGTGCGTCTTGCGAAATCCGCATCCGGCGCATACATCACCCTCGACAACGGCCAGCGGCTGATTGACGCCGTTTCCAGCTGGTGGTGCGTGGCGCATGGCCACAACCACCCTGCCATCACCGCGGCGATCCAGGAGCAAAGCCGAATCCTCCCCCACGTGATGTTCGGCGGCTTCACCCACGAATGCGCCATCGGCCTGGCCCAGGCGCTCATCCGGCTTACCCCACCGGGGCTCAACCGGGTCTTTTTCGCGGACTCCGGATCGATTGCAGTGGAGGTCGCCGCCAAGATGGCGGTGCAATACCATAACGCGCTGGGCCATCCGGAACGCTCCCGGCTGGTCGCACTCAAGGGCGGATACCACGGCGACACCTCGCTGGCAATGTCGCTTTCCGACCCGGACGGCATGCATGTGCTTTTCCGCAATATCATGACCCGCCAATATTTTGCCGACATGCCATCCGTGCCCTTTGGCGGCCCGTGGAATGGCGCGGACTTCGACTCCATGCGCCAGGTGGTCGAAGCCAATTCCGACCATCTGGCGGCAGTCATCTGCGAGCCGATTCTGCAGGCCGCCAACGCCATGAACTTCTACCACCCGCAATATCTGCGGGAATTGCGGCGTCTTTGCGATGAACACGGCATTTTGCTCATCTTCGACGAGATTGCCGCCGGCCTTCACCGCACCGGGCCGCTCTGGGCGCAGCAGCACGCCGGCGTGACGCCGGACATCATGACCATCGGCAAGGCCCTCACCGGCGGCCACATCACCCTGGCGGCCACCGTCGCCTCCGAGACCGTCGCCGATGTCATCTCCAATGGCGCGCCATCGGCCTTCATGCACGGCCCCACCTACATGGCCAACCCCCTGGCCTGCGCCGCGGGAATCGCCTCGCTGGAGCTGTTCGCCCGAGCCGACTACGGCCGGCGGGTCGCCCAGATGGAACAGGAGTTCCGCCAGCAGCTGCAACACGCCCGGCAATACCCGAACGTGCAGGACGTACGGGTGCTTGGCGCCTGCGCAGTCATCCAAACCCGCCGGCTGCCCGCCACCAGTGACATCGAGCGCGTCATCTGCAAGCATGGCGTCTGGCTGCGGCCATTCTGCAACTTCATCTACTCGATGCCGCCACTGATCTGCACTCCGGAGCAGATCAGCCAAATCTGCGCGGCAATGGATGAGCTGGCATCCTGCCCGCCCGGCCCCGAGTCCGACAACGATTTCCACGAGTGAGCCAAATGAAAAAAAACACCGCCATCACCGCCATGGCCGCCGCCGAGCGCATCATCAGCGGCGGCGCCATCACCCCGGATGAGGCGCTGTGCCTACTTGACACCGCCCCCCGTGCTGAACTGCACGAAGCCGCCCACCGGGTCACCCGCCATTGCACTGCGCCGCTGTTTGATTTCTGCGGCATCGTCAATGCAAGATGCGGAAGATGCACGGAAAATTGCAAATGGTGCGCCCAATCCGCCCATTGGGCCGCCAGCTGCGACACCTGGGGGTGGATCGGCGCTGAAAAATGTGTCGAGGCGGCATTGGACGCCGAAAAAAAAGGCGCGGTGCGCTTCGCCATCGTCACCTCCGGCCGTGCCCAGACGCCGGAGCAAATCGACCAGCTGTGCGAGGCCCTACGGGAAATGCGCCGGCGCACCCGCATCCACCTCTGCGGGTCGCTGGGGCTGCTCACGGAAGCGGATCTGGCCCGGCTCCAGGAGGCCGGCCTTGAACGATACCACTGCAATATCGAAACCGCGCCCAGCCACTTCGACGCCCTCTGCACCACCCATACCATCGCGGAAAAACTGCAGACCCTGCGCGCCGCCCGCAAGCTCGGGTTGCAAATCTGCTGCGGCGGAATCATCGGCATGGGCGAAAGCCGCCGGCAACTGGTCGAGTTCGCGTTCACCTTGCGTGAAATCGCCCCCGACTCCATCCCCGTCAACATCCTCCATCCCATCCCCGGAACCCCGTTGGGAAACACCCGGCCAATTCCACTGGACGACATCCTCGACGCCATCGCCATCATCCGGCTGGCAAATCCCAAAACGCCGCTGCGTTTCGCCGGCGGACGCGCATCCCTGAGCGACGACGAGGCCGCGCAGGCAATCCATGTCGGCATCTCCGCCGGAATCGCCGGACCGCTGCTGACCACCACCGGCGGCGACTACAATGACGACCGCCATCTGGCCCAATTGGCCGGATACGAGGTGCGGCAGGAACTTAGAAATCCCTGAAAGCAATATTATATTGCCCCTCGACGCTTCATAAAACGGATCCCAGCCTGCCCTGCCCATCCCCCAATGTCCATCCCACGCCGCATCCTGATCACCGGCGGTGCCGGTTTCCTTGGCACCAACCTCGCGTTGCGCCTGCTCCGGGACGGGCATGCGGTTGAACTCTGGGACAACTTCAGCACTGGCCGCGAGCAGAATTGCCACCAGCTGGCGGCGCAATTCCCCGGCCAGCTGGCCTGGCGCCGAATCGATGTGCGGACAATCCCGGAGCTGCCATCCGGCTGGCGGATCGATGAAATCTACAATCTGGCCTGCCCCGCATCGCCGCCGCATTACCAGGCCGATCCATTGGGGACGACGATGACCTGCGTGCTGGGTGCAATGAACCTGCTGGAGCTGGCAAACCGGCACAACGCCAGAATCCTCCAGGCCTCGACCTCAGAGGTCTATGGCGAAGCCCAGGTGCACCCCCAGCCGGAAGGCTACCGCGGCAATGTCAATTGCCACGGCATCCGTGCCTGCTATGACGAGGGGAAACGCTGCGCCGAAAGCATCTTCTTTGACCACCACCGCCGGCATGGCACCCGCATCAAGGTGGTGCGGATCTTCAACACCTACGGCCCGTACATGCAGCCTGACGACGGCCGGGTGGTCTCGAACTTCATCATCCAGGCGCTGCGCGGCGCCCCCCTCACCATCTACGGCGACGGATCGCAGACCCGGTCGTTCTGCTATTGCGACGACCTCATCGAGGGGCTTCTGGCGATGATGTCGTCGCCGGAGGAGTTCACCGGCCCCGTCAATCTGGGCAATCCCGGCGAATTCACCATCGTCCAGCTGGCCCGGATGGTGCTGGAGAAGACCGGCGACAAGTCGCCATTGGAGTACCATCCCCTGCCCCCCAACGATCCGATGGTGCGCCAGCCCGACATTTCCCTGGCCCGCCGGGCGCTGGGATGGTCCCCGAAGGTCCCGATCGACGTCGGCCTTGACCATACCATAAAGTACTTCCAGAAGGCAACCATATCATCATGAATCTGCTAATCATCGGTGCCGGCAAGATGGCCACCGCGCTATGCGGCGGAATCGTCAAATCATGCCCGATCCATTTTGACTCCATCACTGCCTGCGACCCCGTCCCCGCCGCCAGGGAGCACTTCCAGGCCGCCACCGGCCTGCCATGCGTGGAGCAGGCCTCCCCGGAGCTGGTCGATGCCGCCGACCTCATCATTCTGGCGGTGAAGCCGCAGGCCGCCGCCCAGGCCTGCGCCGCATTGCCCCCCAGGCGTCCGCAGACCATCATCTTCTCGATCTGCGCCGGAATCTCAATCGGCAAATTGCGGGGCTGGCTGGGCGCAAACCGCATCATCCGGGTCATGCCCAACACTCCGCTGCTGGTGGGGATGGGCGCCAGCTGCTTTGCGCTCTCCGCAGAAGGCGACTGCCGGATGCGGGAGATTGCCACCGCCATCCTGGGATCCGCGGGGAAGGTCTGGGAGGTGACCGAGGACAAGCTGGATGCCGTCACCGCCCTCTCCGGCTCCGGACCGGCATACTTCTTCGCCTTCATCGAGGCGCTGGCCGCCGGCGGAGAAAAACTCGGCCTGGATCCGGAACTGGGCGAGGCGCTGGCGCTGCAGACCATGCTCGGCGCCGGGAAAATGCTGGCGGACAAATGCGGCACTCCCGCGCAATTGCGGGAGACGGTCACTTCCAGGGGCGGCACCACCGCCGCCGCACTCGAAGTGATGGCGAAAGCCGATTTCAACGGCATGGTCGCACGACTCATGCAGGCCGCATCCGACCGCTCCAGGGAATTGGGGAAATAGCCATGAACATACTTGTCACCGGAGGCGCAGGATTCATCGGATCGCATCTGTGCCGGGCTTTGCTGGAGCAAGGCGAAAAAGTGGTGGTGCTCGACGACCTGTCCACCGGCAGCTACGAAAACCTGGACGGAATCGAGGATGGCGACCGCCTCCAGCTGATCGTCGACTCCGTCAACAACGCCAAGCTGGTCGACCGGTGCGTCCGGGAGGCCGATTTCGTCTTCCATCTGGCCAGCGCCGTCGGCGTGCGGTTGATCATCGACCAGCCGGTGCATACCATCGAAAGCATCGTCGGCGGAACCGAGACCGTGCTCAAGTCATGTGCGCGATACCGCCGGCACTTCCTGCTCACCAGCACCTCCGAGGTCTATGGAAAGGGCTCGAAGGTGCCATTCAGCGAAAATGATGACACCGTCATGGGGCCGACCTGCAAGCGCCGCTGGAGCTACGCCTGCGCCAAGGCTCTGGATGAATTCCTCGCCCTGGCCTACTGGGTGGAGTCGCGCCTGCCGGTGACGGTGGTGCGGCTATTCAACACCGTCGGTCCGCGCCAGACCGGACAATACGGGATGGTGATCCCCAACTTTGTCGAACAGGCCCTGGCCGGAAAGCCGCTGACGGTATTCGGTGACGGCACCCAGTCGCGGTGCTTTGCCCATGTCAAGGATGTCGTCGGCGCATTGCTGGCATTGCGCGATTGCAAGGCCGCCCGCGGGCAGGTCATCAATATCGGCAACGACCGCGAAATCACCATCATGGAACTGGCGCGGACGGTGATCCGGCTGTCCGGTTCGCAGTCGCCCATCAAGGTGATCCCCTACGAAGAGGCCTATGGCGTCGGCTTTGACGACATGCAGCGCCGCGTCCCGGACCTGGGCAAGGTGCGGCGGCTGATCGGCTACCAGCCGCGATATTGCCTGGAGGACATCCTCAATGATGTCATCGCCGAAAAGAGGGCGGGGTTGCGCCATGCATGACGTCGTCATCATCGGCGGCGGGGTGATCGGTTGCGCCATTGCCCGCGAACTTAGCCGCTACGACCTGCATCTGGCCCTGCTGGAGCGCAGCATCGATGTCTCGGAGGGCACATCCAAGGCCAACAGCGCCATTGTCCACAGCGGCCATAGCGCCCGCCCGGGCACCCTGATGGCGCAGTACAATATCCGCGGCAGCCTGCTGTTCGAGGAGCTCTGCGCCCAGCTGGATGTGCCCTTCAAGCGCAACGGCTCGCTCAACGTCGCCTATGCGGATGACGAAGTGCCGCAGCTGTATTCGCTGTTCCGCGACGGGCTGCTCAATGGCGTGAGCGGCATGCGCATCATCGGCCATGACGAGCTGCTGGAAATGGAGCCGAATCTCAATCCGATTGCCCGTGCGGCCCTGCTTGCGCCGTCCTGCGCCATCACCTGCCCCTACGAGTTCACCGTCGCCCTGGCGGAAAACGCCGCCGAAAACGGCGTCGAACTCCAGATGGGCACCACCGCCCGCAACATCCGCCGCGCGCCGGATGGCAAATGGCTGGTCGACACCGCCGACGGACGGCAATTTGCCGCCACCGTCGTCGTCAATGCGGCCGGGCTGTATTCCGATGTCTTCAACAACCAGGTCAGCGCCCGCAAATTGCAGGTCGAACCCCGGAAGGGCCAGTACTGGATGGTCGATCGCGCTTTTGCCGGCGCCTTCAAGCATACCATGTTCAAGATTCCCGGCGCCATGGGCAAGGGCATCCTGGTATCCCCGACCGTCGACGGCACCATCATCCTCGGACCGACGGCCGAGCCCCAGCAATCCAAGGAGGACACCAGCACCACCTACTCCGGACTGGAGCAGGTCACCCGCGAAGCCCAGCTGACCTGGCCCGGCCTTCCCCAGCGCGCCTACATCACCAGCTTTGCCGGATTGCGCGCCCACCTGGCCGAGCACGAATTCATTCTCGGCGAGCCCGCGGACGCCCATAACTTCTTCAACGCCGCCGGCATCGAGTCGCCGGGGCTGACCGCCTCGCCGGCCATCGGGCTGGAGCTGGCAATGCGCATCGCCAGCCGCCTCGACGCCAGAATCCGCTCCGATTTCAACCCCTTCCGACGCAAGGTCGAACGATTCCGGGACATGACCAGCGAAGAGCAGCGATGCGCCATCCGGCGCAACCCGCAATACGCGAATGTCATCTGCCGCTGCGAAAATGTCACCGAGGCCGAAGTGCGTGACTGCATCCGGCGGACCATCGGCGCCCGCACCATCGATGGCGTCAAACGCCGCACCCGCGCGGGGATGGGCCGTTGCCAAGGGGCGGGCTGCCAGGCCAAAGTCGCCGCGATCATCGCGGATGAACTGGGGATCCGCCCGGACCAGGTCCTCAAGAACGGTCTGGATGCCAGCATCACGAATCCATGAGGCCGGCTTCCCGCGACCGCGTCACCGCCGTCTTTTTTTTATAGGCGCTCCCGGCGCGAGCCATCTGCAAGAACCATCATTCCGACGCAAAACTCCCCCTTCCACGCCATTCAGGGATGATCTGCCTGTACAAGCTATCAATTGCCCCGGGAATCGACTACGAGGCCGCGGGAGACCAGGAGCTGGAGCTGCTCCCCGGCGCCAGAGTCGTGGTCAAATGCGACCGCTATTGCGATATCGGCCATATCGGCGGCATCGCCCCGGCGCTGCCCGGCGCGACGATTGACGGCTTGGAGGCGGCCCGTGCCCGGCAGAGCCGCGGCCGGCATCTCGAGGGGCGCCATCTCCCGCGCATCCTGCGCCGGGCAGTCGCCGAGGATGAGAAAAAGGCCGCCGCCAATGAACGCGATGCCGAGGCCGTCCATCTGCATGCCATTGGCTGCATAAGGAAGCGCAATCTGGAAATGAAGTTGGTCCGCACTCGATATTCTCTCGATCGCAAGGTGATATTCTTCCAGTTCTCGGCCGACAGCCGCATCGACTTCCGTGAATTGATCCGGGAGCTGTCCGGCAGTTTCCGTGCGAGGATCGAGCTGCGCCAGGTCGGAGTTCGCGATGAAGCCGCCATCCTCGGGGGGATTGGCCCCTGTGGGCGTCCGCTGTGTTGCGCCCACTTCCTGCGGACCATCGGCAATGTCAATGTCAAGACCGCCAAGATGCAGGGGCTGTCCCTGAACCCGCAGAGCATCTCCGGCTGCTGCGGGCGGCTCCGGTGCTGCCTCCAGTTCGAGGCTGACGGCTATCAGGGGAAAAAACCGTCGGCCAGGAACTGACAGGCGGCGGCACCTCAAGGCACGGCAAGATGGCAGCGCACGCCATGGCCTGCACCAACTTCCCGCCATGGCGGCTCGGCCAGGGCGCACTGCGCGGTGGCCTGCGGACATCGCGGATGATATGGGCAGCCCGATGGCGGAGCCGTTGGACTGGGCAGCTCTGCCGGTCGCGGAGCGGAGGCCATGCCCCCCGAGGACTGCGGGGAGGCTGCCAGCAGCGCCCGCGTATAGGGATGCGCCGGATTGCCGAACAGCACTGCGGCGTCGGCCTCCTCGACGATCCGGCCAAGATACATCACCGCCACACGGTCGGCCACATACCCCACCACGCTCAGGTCGTGGGTGATGAAAAGATATGACACGCCGGTATGCCGCTGGACATCCCTGAGCAAATTGAGGATTTGCGCCTGGACTGACACATCCAGGGCGCTGGTGCATTCGTCGCAGATGATCACCCGCGGCTCGGCCGCCAATGCCCGTGCCAACCCGATGCGCTGGCGTTGCCCCCCGGAAAATTGATGCGGGTAGCTCGTGGCGTCAGCCGGCGAAAGGCCGCACTGGGTGAGCAGCTGCGCCACCCGCACGGCGCGTTCCGTGCCCGACAGCGGTTGCCGGGACAGCGCCATCCCCTCCGCAATGCTCTCGCCGACCATCATCCGCGGATCCAATGACGATGCCGGATCCTGGAAAATCATCTGCAGACGCCGCCGCAGTTCCCGCAGCTGCTCGCCATGGCAGTCGTTGAACAGCTGTCCGCCCAGCATGATCCGGCCACTGCGCCTGGAAACCATCTGCATGAGCGCCTTGCCAAGGGTGCTCTTGCCGCACCCCGACTCGCCGACCAGCGCCAATGTCCTGCCCGGCGGCAACGACAGCGACACGCCGTCCACCGCCTTCAAATGACGCGCCCGGCGCAACCACCCGCCGCCACGCTCCGCAAACCAGACCCGCAAATCCTCCACCGACAGTGCGCTGTCCCGCAAATCCATGGCCTCTTCGTGCGTTTTGGAGACGGCTTGGCGCAAAGACGCCTGCGAGGCCATTGACGGATTTGCCGGACGCCATGCGGTGGCGTCATCGACACTCCCGGGATTCCGATTGGCATCCCCCCCCCCGCCGGCAGGCGCATCCATGGCCGCCAGATCCTGCCAGCGCCAGCATCTTGCCAGATGGCCGCCGCCAATATCGACGGCCTCCGGGGAGCTGCGGCGGCATTCGCCATTGTCCGCCAGCGGACAGCGCGGCGCAAAACGGCATCCGCAAAGGGATGACCAGTCCCGCGGGACGGAGCCGGCGATCGTCGCCAGGGGCTGCCCGCGCCGCCGCGCATCCGGCCTTGCCCGTTGCAACAGCCGAGTGTATGGGTGGCACGCGCCCCCGCTCCCATCGTCAAGCAACTGCGAAGTCCGTGCCAGCTCCACGACCTGCCCCGCATACATCACTGCACAGCGCTGGGCACAATGCGCCGCCAATGCCAGATTATGGGTGATGAACAGCACCGACATCCCCCGCGCCTGGCGCAATCTGTCCAGCAGTTGCATGATCTGCGCCTGGACGGTGACATCCATGGCGGTGGTGGGTTCGTCGGCAATAAGCACCTCCGGCTCCCCCGCCAGCGCCATCGCTATCATCACCCGCTGGCGCTGCCCGCCGGAAAGTTCGTGCGGATAGCTCCCAAGCCGTGACTCCGGCTCGGGAATCTCCACCTCGCGCAGCAGCGACACGCACCGCGAACGCATTTCCTCCCGCCCCAGATGGAAGTGCAGCCGCAACACCTCCGACAGCTGCACGCCAACCGGCATCACCGGATTGAGCGAGGTCATCGGCTCCTGGAATATCATTGCAATGCGCCGCCCCCGATAACGGCGCATCCCGTCGTCATCCAATGACAGCAAGTCGGTCTGGCCATTGTACATCGCCCGCCCGCCCAGCAGCACCCCCGCAGGGCGCGGCAGCAGCCCCATCAACGCCAGCGCCGTCAGCGACTTGCCCGACCCCGACTCGCCCAGCAGCGCCAGCATCTCCCCCGGATACAGGTCAAAATCCACGGCGTCCACAACCGGCACGATTTCCCGTCCACGGCGGAATCCCACCCGCAACCCTGAAACTGAAATGCGCGGAACCTCACTCATCGACACCCATCTGCACCACTGAGGCTGTTTTTCCCAAATATGATTTTGCAAACACGCGTAATATATGACACAAAACCATTTCTAGGGAGGCAAAAATGCATTATCTTATGCGGGCTAACGGAGCGGAGACAAACGGAGGCAAACGGAGGCAAACGGAGGCAAACGGAGGCAAACGGAGGCAAACGGAGGCAAGCGGAGACAAACGGAGGTAAACGGAGGGAGAACGGATACGGAGGCGGGCGAATGGAGATTACCTGTTTCCCAACCCAGCCAGATCGCGCCATCCTGTCCTTCCGCCCGCAACATGCCTCGTCTCTCCCTCGCGCGCGCGACGACCATATAGGTGGGCCATGTACCCCCGCCCGACCACCCAGCCTTAAGCTAACCGCCCCGCACGGCATTGCCAATTGCCGTCGCCATAATCCCCAAAAGTGTGCGATTGGCAGACACTTTACAAATCCCCATCCCATCCTACCCAGCCATGAACAAGAATCCCGACACCGCCGCCTGGAATGTCCTCCAGCGGCACTTCGACGCCATCAAGGACACCTCCATTGCACAGCACTTTGCCGCCGATGCCAACCGGGCGCAGGATTTTTCCCTGGAGTTCGGCGACATGCTGCTGGACTACTCGAAGAACCGCATTGACGCCACCGGCATGAAGCTGCTGTTTGACCTGGCCCGCGAGGCCGGTCTGGCGGACGCGATCGAGGCGATGTTCTCCGGCAAGGCCATCAACGAGACCGAGGGGCGCAGCGTCCTGCATATCGCGTTGCGCAACCGTTCGAACCGCCCGATTCTGGTGGATGGTCAGGACGTGATGCCGCAGGTCAACGCGGTTCTGGATCAGATGTCGGCCTTCAGCCGGACTGTTCGTTCCGGACAGTGGCTGGGCTATACCGGCAAGCCGATCCGCAACGTCATCAACATCGGCATTGGCGGCAGCGACCTGGGCCCGAAGATGGCCTGCGAGGCGCTCAAGGCCTTCGGGACTCCAGCCCTCAATGTGCAATTCGTCTCCAATGTCGATGGATTCCACATCTGTGACACCCTCAAGGGCCTGGATCCGGCCGAGACCATGTTCATCATCGCCTCCAAGACCTTCACCACCCTGGAGACGATGACCAATGCGCATTCCGCCCGCAATTGGATCCTGCCCGCCTTCGGCAGCAAGAACGCGATCGCCCGGCATTTCGTGGCGGTGTCGACCAACGCCGAGGAGGTCGCGAAGTTCGGCATTGATGTCAATAACATGTTCGCCTTCTGGAATTGGGTCGGCGGACGCTATTCGATGTGCTCCGCCATCGGCCTGCCGATCATGCTCCAGATCGGCCCGGAGCGCTTTGTCGAGATGCTCGAGGGCTTCCACGCCATGGACGAGCATTTCCGCACCGCGCCGTTTGAGCGCAATCTCCCGGTCGTCATGGCATTGCTGGGCGTGTGGTACAACAACTTCTTCGGGGCCCAGAGCCACGCCATATTGCCCTACGACCAGTCGCTGCACCGCTTCGCCGCCCATTTGCAGCAGGTATCCATGGAATCCAATGGCAAATGCACCGACCGCAATGGCCATCGGGTGACCTGGCAGACCGGACCGGTGATCTGGGGCGAGCCCGGAACCAACAGCCAGCATTCATTCTTCCAGCTGCTGCATCAGGGCACCAAGCTGATCCCCGCGGATTTCATCGGCTTCTGCCGCTCCCAGGCCCCCGCCGGCGACCATCACCGCAAGCTGCTGGCCAATTTCGTGGCCCAGACAGAGGCGCTGGCGTTCGGCAAGAGCACCGCACAAGTCAAAGCCGAGGAACCGTCAATCAGCGAGGCGCTGGCGGCCCAGAAGACCTTCGAGGGCAATCGCCCGACCAACACCATCATCTGCGACGAGCTTGCCCCCCGGACACTCGGCATGCTCATGGCGCTCTATGAACATAAGATTTTCACCCAGGGGATAATCTGGAATATCTACTCATTCGACCAATGGGGAGTCCAACTGGGGAAGGTGCTGGCAAAAAACATCCTCAAGGACTTCGACGCACCACAGGGCGCCGCCCTGAAGCATGACGCATCCACCTGCGCCATCATCCGCCGCCTCAAGGAACGGATGTAACGGATGTAACGGAGGCAACGGAGGGGACGGAGGCTCTTCTCCTCCCCCCCCCGTTTTGCATCAATCATCGAGTTGCCTCATCCGGCCCCATGATCGCGTCGAATTCCGCATCCGTCTTCAGATCCGGGGCGTGGATGGCCTGGCGCGCCAGTTCATCGCAGCGGTTGTTGTCGGGGTTGTCGGCATGGCCCTTGACCCATTTGAAGGCGACATGATGCCGGGCAAGCTGTGCATTCAGCCGCTGCCACAAGTCGATATTTTTCACAGGCTGCTTGTTGGCGGTCCGCCAGCCATTTCGCATCCAGCCATTGAGCCAATGCTGGCTGATGGCCTGGGTCAGATATCGCGAATCCGAGATCAGCTCCACCTCGCAGGGTTCGCGCAATGCCTCCAGGGCGACGATGGCCGCCAGCAGCTCCATTCGGTTATTGGTGGTGCGGCGATATCCCGCCGACAATTCGCGGCGATGGCCGCCGTACGCCAGAATCGCCCCATAGCCGCCGGGGCCGGGGTTGCCGCTGCAGGCGCCATCGGTATGGATTGTCACTTTTTTCATGGGGATGGTTGACATCTGGATCCGTCGTGGCCGCATGAATCGGTCAGACGCCATAATATGCCCTCCATTTTGCCTTTGCATACGCCGTCGCTTAAGCAAAAGGGCTTTTTTTCATCCCCGGCCGGCGCCGCCCCGACTATGGCGGCATCTCACAACCCGTATGTCGCCAGCTGCCGTTGGGCGGATTCATATTGCCGGAAGGTGCGCGGCGTCACCAGGAACGGCTTTTTTCCGGCATGGAATGGCCCGAATGCATTGCGCAGACTGCCGCATACGGTCACAAGAATGCGATTTCTCCCGCAATGGGGTTTCAGTTCCACGCGATAGGGGGGGAATGCGCAAATCTGTTCTTCACCGTCATTCAGCCGGATCCGGAACGCGCTACCATGCGACTGGGACAGATCCAGGCATACCGGGCGGCCGTCGCGGCTGTCCAGCGGGATTTCGAAGGTGACATTTCCCGCATAATATAGCAACCCCTGGTTCGTCCAGTCGCCGCGGGCAAGGCGGGGAGGCAGTCGGTCCAGGCAATCATCGAAGACCGCGAACCTGCCGCAGAGGAACAGCGATTCCAGCGTAGTCTGCGCGGAGAAGCTGGTGGACAGCTCCAGCAGGTTTTCGCCGGATTCCAATTGCGGGATCTTCAGGCGCCGGATTGACGCGTCCCATTTGCAGCCGGCGTCTGCCGGATCAAACCGTCTGCCATTCAAGGCGAATTGCCATCCTGCGGGCGACTCCATGAGGAGCTGCGCCGCATCCGGCACGCATCGGCAGAAGATGCGGAAGCGCAGCCGGACGGGGATGGCATTCACTGTCCTGTGGCCGTGGCTTCGCCATGGCTGCACCGCCATGATGCTTCGCGGCGCCGTGCCGATGCGCCTTCGCAATTCCGCATCCAGCTCAAGGAAATGCATCCGGGGGAGAGGGTCATCCCCGGCAACCGCCTCCGGCATGTCCAGCACCAGCAGGTTTTCTTCCGACAGCGCATATTCGAAAGGTCCTTCAGGCAGGGCAAATTCCCGCGGCACCTCCTGTACGGCCTCCGGTACCGCGGATGGTTCCTTCCGGGCAATGAACAGTCGGCTTTCCAGACGGTCAAATGCCGTATGGAAGACCATCCACGCGCCGTCCCTTTCCGCCGGCGCTTCCAGCAATGCGCCGCCGGCGGACTCGTAAACACGCATTCCCTCCGGCAGCTTCCAGCGCACCGTAACTGCAGGACAGGCGATCCTCCGTTCCGAGATTGGCGGGAAGGCATGCACGTCTTCCTGGGGCACCGCCGAGACATTGCACAGGAACAGCGCCTCCATGCCGTCGGAGCGTCCCAGGCGGTACAGCAATGACGGCAGCTCCCGTCCGGAGTCGTCGGCAACGGATACTGTACACGGCAGGCGTCGCATGTCCAGGGCACGGAAAAGCCGCCAGCATTCCGCCGGATGCGGTGACGGCACGCCATCCATATATTGCGGCGCGTCGCCGGCATGGAGGACTTCGCCGCCCTGGCGGATGAGCCCGCAAAGCAGTTCCAGCGTAGTCTTGCGAATCGTCAGCACCTCCGGGATGACGACGGTGCGGTAGGCGGCATCTCCAACATGGATGGCCCCCCCCTGGACTTTTGCCAGCCGCGCCAGCTGCGACTCGTCTCCGAAGTCGAAATCCCGATGTGCGCCCAGCAGCAGGTCCGTGATCTTCTGCAGTCTTCCCTGTTCCTTCGCCTTTTTTCCCCCGGTGTGGACGAATGCGCCGTTGACATTGAGCGCCGCCTCCCGGCCATATGCCTCCATCGGCCGTCCAAACCAGACCGACTCGATGGGGTGGATGACCAGGATCTCCCGCACCGGCTCCATGCCGGCAAATGCGCGGCTTACCGACGCGACGTGTTCCGCGATGGCGCAATAGCACTCCCAATATGGCGAGCGCGGCGAGATGTCGGCGGGGTAGTCGCGCTTGGACTCCCCGGCCGCCGAATACCAGAAGTGATGCGGGACCAGCAGATCGATTCCCAGCGCCATGAGCCAGTCGCCGATTGCCTTGTGCCCTTCGAGAGGGAAATCCCATCCGGTGCAGCCGCAGTATTCCGCCAGGGCGCATTCCCGTCCGCCCTGCCGGGCCACGGAGGAGCATTGCTTTGCCGCGGCATAGAGATTCCAGTGTTCGGAAAGCACATCGATTCCGGGGATGTGCATATGCTCGTAGAATCGCATTGCCGCCCCGCAGGCCATCATCTGCGAAAGCAGGTCCTCCTCCCCCAGGACATGTCCGGCAAAGCGCAATCCGTTTTCCTCGCACCACCCGTAGATCTGCCGGGCGTAGGCATCCGTGAACAGCCCGGTGATCAGCTCATGGAAATCCAGGCGGGTCTTCGAGACCTGGCGTCCGTCAAGCTCAAAAAACAGCTCGGGCAGCCGGTCCAGGAGGTCATAGGCGCATTTCGCCTTGAACAGCTCCGGCAGCCGCGGTGTCCACGGGAGCTTCCCCGCAAAGCCGTTATAGGTCGGCTCGTCGGTGAAGATCCCCGGCACCTCTTTCAGGAGCGGCCCGAGGCGATCCCGGTATTTCTCATGGGTACAGCGGATGAAGCAGGCCACGGCGTCCGGGTTCATCAGATCCGGCGGCCGCGCGCCATTGCAGACGGACGATTCCGGAACCGTGACCGTAAAAACGCGCAGGAAGCGCTCATCCATCTCCAGCGCCTCGCCTTCATGAAGCCGCCGATAGCCAGTCATGGCGCCATCCGCCATCCGGAGCGCAAAATGCGCAATGCCGCTGAAGACAGGCGGGCATTCAGGATCTTCAAGCACGCAGTCCAGCCCCTGCTGCGCATATTCCGGATGGCTGCGGGTCACCTCACCGCCCGCCGATCCGGATGGCCAGCGGTCTTCGTCGTACAGCCACGGCAGGATTCCCTGCTTTTGCGCCTCGTCGATGGCCGCGCGGACGCAATCGAACCACTTTTCGCCAAGATAAGCCGTCTCCAACCCGTAACGCGAATGGATGAAGAATCCGCCAAATCCCATCCGCTTCATGCCGCGGATCTGGCTTCGGATCTCATCGGCGGCCAGCGTGCCATTCCATGCCCAGAATGGCATCGGCCGCAATTCTGCAGGCAGTGGTGTCTTCTTCGCCATCATGGCTGTCTGAGCCCCAGCTCCTCAAAATGCAGCGGAATCCCATTCCGGCGCAATTCAAGCGCCAGCATCCCGTAATCCAAATCCGCCGGCATGACGCCACCGCACAGCGACAGCGCGGCCGCCATCCCGGCCGCCTGACCCGTGAGCGCGGCGGCGGGGATGACGCGCATCACCTCCCAGGCGTCGCCAACCGCGCCGATGCAGCGTCCGGCGAACAGCAGGTTCCGCGGCCCTGACGCCGGGCACAGCGCGCCATAAGGCACCTCCCATACCAGCCCGGCGCGCCGCCAGTCCGCCACCATGCCGACTGACTGCGCGGCATGCGACCACTGCCCGCCGCCGCGCATCATCGACCGGGCGGCAATCGCGCAGATCTTGCGGTACTGCGGCATGATCGGCAGCTTGACCGGATGGAATGCCCCGCGGTCGGCGCCATTTTCGTATGCACGGGCATAGTACGACCGCAGGCAGCGGCGGGTCACCTGATAATACCCCGACACCTGGGCGCCGCTGATTCCATGCCGTTTTTCGCGCTTCAGGCCTTCAAGCGTGAACCCCGCGCCGGCAAGATCCGCATCGGCGAACACCCCGGTCGGTGCGCCATTGCCGTAGACCGGCCCGTAGTTCATGCGGATGACGCCGCCATGGCTTTCGAGAGTCCAGCTGGAAAAGAAGTTGTCGTCGGTCACCACCGCCATGCCGAGCCGCCGCGCGGCAAGCGCGCTGCCGGAGGCATCGACAAATTGTCTGGCGGCGATCCTGACCCGGCCGCTCTCGTTCTCGATTTCCAGGGACGCCACCCGGCCGTCTTCCAGATTGAAGCCGCAGACCGCCGAGTCAAGCCAGACCTCCACCCCCGACTCGTCAAGCAGCTCGTCCAGCCCGAGGACAAATGACGCGGGGGAGAAGACGCTGATGAAGCGCCGCCGTTCCGTGCCATTGCGTTCATTCCGCCATCCCGGCGGAATTTCGCCGGGGCCATAGGCGATGCTTTTGCGCAGCATTTCCTCGCAAAGTCCGAACGAGACCTGATGGCCATTGCCGTCGCAAAGCGGCAGGAACACGTTGATCAGCCCGGCGGTCGCCAGGCCGCCGACCAGCGCCGTCCGCTCGACCAGCGCGGTTTTCATTCCGCACCGCGCCGACTGGACTGCGGCGGCGACACCGGCGATGCCGCCGCCAATCACGGCAATGTCATAGGATTTCATGTCGTCACCATCCTGTTCCGGGGGGGCTCCGCGGCTACTTGGCGAGGGGGATGACCACGACGTCGCCCTTTTCCAGCTTCACCTTCAGCAGCGGCCCCGTTCCGAGGCTCTTCCCGGTGATCAGGTCCGTATAATCGCCGGCCTTGCCGCAGTTGATCGTGTATTCGGCCGCCCGCGGCGCCACGATGGAGACGAAGTTGCCATTGGCAAACACCCGGGAGTAGGGCTCCGAGTAGAGATGCATGCGCTTGTGCTTCGCCACCGTCCGCAGGATCTGCAGCGGCGGTTCGCTGATTCCGCAGAACAGCGACGGCTCCTTCCCGTTGAACCGCAGCACCATCGCCGGGGAGCCATCCGCATAGACCGCCAGGATCCGGTCGCCATCCTGCGGAATGGGCGAAAGCAGCGGCGTGACCCGCTCCTTGCGTCCGAAGGCCGCCGGCAGCCCGAGGCGCGTCTTGCCGTATTCGGTGGCATACGCCTGAAGCGTCGCCTCCGGACCGGCCAGCTTCACCTTGAATCCGGTGGCCTCCTCCACGGCATCCAGGGAGAATTTCCCGGTATCGAGGTCGATATACGCGCTGCCCCACAGGAAGACCGTCGCGCTGCTGCGGGTCAATTCCCGGATTGCGCGCCGCTGTTTTCCGTCGAGGGCGAAAATGCCGCCGAAGACATTGTATTGGGCCTGGACCTTCCCTTCCAGCAGGTCATCGAGAAGGTACTGGCCATAGGATGCGCCGATGCCGCTCAGATTGCAACGGATGCCGCTGAGGCTCTTCCCCACCGACCAGAGGGCGGAGCCGCAGGAGATGAAATGCCGCAGCGAGCGCGGGTCGGTGGCGAAGGCGATGGCCGGGCGATACGGCTGCGGATCCCTCAGCTGCCGTTCCTCGATCGGGGCGAATTTCGCCATCTCCGCCCAGTACTCCGGCGTGTCGAACCAGCCATTGCCAATCAGGTCCATCCACCAGATGGCAAAGTCGTGGGAGTAGTTGAATGCCAGATTCCGGCGCAGCAGGCGCAGGGTGTCGGGGCGATCCTTGGCGCCGGTTTCGGCGCCGGCGGCCTTGTTGCCCTTGGCGGTGGCAATGTCCGTCGAGGTGTCATCCTCGTTGAGCCAGAGCTTCCCCGCCAGCATGACGCTGTCGGCGGGGCTGGTCGCCTGGCATGTCCCGCCCAAATGCCGGTCGGTATAGCAGAATGGCGAGCAGAGGACGTCGATATCGGAGCTTGACAGCACTTTGCGCAACGCGAGATGGCCGCTGTCGCCCGGGCCATTCCAGACCGGCGACAGCTGGAAGACGTACCCATAGAAGGCGACGCTCAGGCGGCTTTTGCCGCATTCCTGGCGGATGATTTTCGCCAGCGACAGCATCGCGTCCGCCATGGCGTCGTTATGGTATTCCACGAAGTCGATCAGCTCCATGTCCCTGGCGGGCTCGCGCAATGGCGCCTCGACAATCCCCGCGCGCCCTTCCGGCGACGGGATTTCCGCCGTCGACAGTGACGCCTCCGCCTTCCCCCATGCCTTTTGCAGCGCGGCGTCATCGCCGTACTTCTGGGTCAGGAATCTGCGGAATCCATCGCGGTTCGCGCGGCTGTATCCGAACAGCTTCTTGGTGAAGCAGGCGTTGTGGAACCACTCGCCGCCATGTCCGGGGCCGGCGGGATGGTATCCGATCACATGTCCGGGATAGCGCTTTTCCACATGCCGAATGACCCTGCGGAGGGCCTCGCCCGCATCCTTCCGGTATTTCTCCGATGCCGGGCAGGCGTACTGCCCCGCCCCGCCGTCCGCGAAGCGGATGACGTCATCGGGATGGGCCTCCAGCCACCATTGCGGCGCGGCGACCCCGACCCGCACCAGCAGCTGGGCATCCGGCAGTTCCTTGATGATGGCGTCGCAGATGGTGTCCAGCTTCTGGAAGTGCGCTTGCGCCTGTTCATCCGCATCCTTCCCCGGCTCCAGCCAGAGGCCCTCGAACTTGAAGGAGATGATCCGCACCCCCGCCTCCCCGGCCAGCTTCACCTCGTGCGGTCCGGGGCTCTGGAATTTGAACTGGGGCATGACCAGGCGCATCATCTGGACAAAGAACGTGCGCTTGTGGACCGGGGTGCCGTCCATGCACAATTGCGGCACCCCGTTGACGCTTTGCACCGTGAAGTCCGCCGCGGCGGCACCGGGCGCAAGCCGGATGAAAAGGATGAGAAGGATGGCGGCGGCGGCCATTGGCGGCAGCAGCCAGGGGCTTTTCCCGCGCCCGGCGGCATTGTCCACGCCGGCGGCGATGCAGTTCTTCGTGATTGTCATGGCAGTTCCTCGTGTTTGCATGTCATCTCCCGGTGGTGAATCCGTCTGCGGTTCCCCAGCGTGGTCACTTGGGGATCTTCACGCTGGCGAAGTGCTGGGTGTAGTAATTGAAGATGGAGTACGCGGTTTTGCGGATCGCCTGGACATCCATGCTCGCGGCATGGCCGTCCAGGAAGAGCAGGCTGCCGCGCCCGGCGTGGGCGAGGATGACGCTCGGGCGTTCGTAGTCCTGGATCGGGTCGATGTAATAGAATCCCGATTTCGTCCCCGCATAGTAGGTGTCGGCGGCAAAGAAGGCATTGGAGAGGTTCTTGCATCTTACCGGATTGACCAGCTGGGTCCTCGCGCCGTTCACGAAGACAAAGGGGTCGCCGTTTTCATGCCCCGCATAGCTGGAGTTCGAGGTGGCGGCATTGAACCCCCACAGCATGCCGATCGTCCCGGCCTGGGATGCGGTCTTGCCCCCCTGCTGGCTTTGCCAGGAGGGGCTGTACTTCTTGCAATAGTATTTGCCGGACGGGCAGGTGAAGACCTCCCAGGTGGCATATGGCGCAAGCTTGATGTTCACGCTTATCCCGGTAAGCAGGATGTTTGCGGGCTCAATCTCGGACTGCGTCACCCAGAACGAATCGAAGTCGTTGGCGTACATGATCTGCGCAAGCCCGACCTGCTTCTTGTTGCTCACGCAGCTGATCTCCCGGGCCTTTTCCCGCGCCCGGCCCAACGCGGGCAGCAGCATCGACGCCAATATGGCGATGATCGCGATCACCACCAGCAGCTCAATCAGGGTGAATGAATGGCGCTTTTTCATCTTTTCCTCCTATTTTTCCTTGTCTCAAGCCTAGAAACTGACAACCTTCTTCCATTCCAGTGCCTTGCAGCATCCCTCGGTCATGCGGGCAAGCCGCACGGCGCCTTCGATGCCGAATTCAAGCGGCTGGCCGTGGACGCACGCGTCAATCCATTGATCCAGCGGCTCGGCGCAAGGCGGAAGCGACGCCGCCTTCACCTTGATCGCGACCCGGGTGCCGAAAAGCGACTCCGCCGAGAGGTTGTTTGCGACGCCGCCAATCTGCCGGCATTCATACTCCACGCCCTCGGGGACCGCCTGCTTGAACGCCTCAAGCCGCTCGCCGGCGATGTGGACTTCCACCTGGTCCTGGTCGATGCGGCAAAGGTAGGTCCCCTGCGTGCCGAAAAGCTCGAAGGTATACGGCGAATAGAATGTCGTCGCGCTGGACTCGGCGACGCCGAGCGCGCCGTTTTTGAAGCGGAGCGAGAAGCTGACATTGTCTTCGATGTCGCGTCCGAAATAATGGATGGCGCTGACGGTCGCGTCAAGCGGCTCCCCCAGCAGCCAGTCGAACAGATAGAGCTGGTGCATTCCGAGGTCGACGAAGACTCCGCCGCCGGTGACCTGCCGGTCATACCAGTCATCCGGCAGATCGCGCCCGGCATCGCCCTTCCAGTTGACGCCGTTGCGAATCCGCACCATGTTGAGGTCGCCCAGCACTGCGCGGTCCGCCAGCATCTTCCCGAAGCGGAACACGGGGGTGCAGGCGCGGATGCAGGCCACGCTCAGCTTGACGTTGTTGCGCAGGACCGCGTCGCGCACGTCCAGCGCCTCGGCCGTCGAGAGGGTGAATGCCTTCTCGGTGAAGATATGCTTCCCCGCGTTGGCGGCGGCCACCATCAAGTCGTGATGGAGGCAAGTCTGCGCGCAAATGCACACTGCGTCGACGTCGGGCCGCTTCAGCAGTTCAGCATAGTCGGCGACAAACGGCGCGCCGAGCTTTTCGGAGTAGGCGGCGCCCCTTTTCGCATCGGTGTCCCAGACCCCGGCGATGGCGGTGTCCGGGCGCTTCTGAAGCACCGGGTAATAGCGATGGATATGGGGATGCCAGCATCCCGCCAATGCCACATTGAACTTTTTCATTCCTGTTGATTCTCCCTAGAAGATTACCTCGCGGCCCTCCCGAGCGGAAAGCGCGATGGCGTCCAGCATCCGCTGGATGTACAGGCCGATTTCGCCGGGCATGAGCAGCGCGGCGCCGTTCCGGCAGGCGTCGATCCAGTTGCCGAGCTTGCGCCGGAACATGTCGGGGCGCCCCAGCGGCGGCATGTATGCGGGGGCGATGTTCATCATCGCGCCGTACATGTCGGCATACAGCTCCGGAGCCTTGCCGCTGCGCCACCAGGCGCCGCCTTTGGCTCCGGAAAGCCGGAAGTCATAGACGCAGTCATCCTTGATGTGGTCCACATACGAGGTCTCCAGCTGCACGGCCAGACCGCTTTTGAAGGTGATCTGCGCCGCCGCCAGGTCTTCGACATCGTACTGGCGCCAGTTCCAGTTCGGCGACGCGCAGAACACCCCGCAGGGGTTCTTCCCCTCGCCATGGAAATACGAAGCCGTGACCCGCGCCGGTTCCGGACGGGCGCAGACATGGGTGATGACGTCAAGCAGATGCACCAGGATGTCCATCACCGGTCCGCCGCCAAGCTGGCGGCTGTAGTACGTCCCCCAGTCCGGAATGCCGCGCCGGCGCAGCAGCGCGCCATGGACGAAGCGCAGCTCCCCGAAGAATCCGGCATTGCGCGCATTGACCAGCACCTCGGTCGACGGGCAGTATTCCTGCTGGAAGCCGACCGCCAGTTTCACTCCCCGCGAGTTGGCCGCCGCGATCATCCTCTCGCATTCGCCGGCGTTCATCCCCAGCGGCTTTTCGCAGAAGACATGGCATCCGGCCGCAATCGCATCCATGGCGGCGGGGAAGTGTTCGTGGTTCGGCAGGCAGATGTCCACCGCATCCGGCCTGGCCGCCGCCAGCATGGTCTTCCAGTCGCCGTACAGCGCCGTCTCCGGCAGCCCCCACCTGTCCCGCATGATCTCCAGGCGTTCCCGGCGGAAATCGACCGCCGCGACCACCTCGGCCTTGTCGCCAAGCTCCGCGAAAGCCTGCATGTGTTCGGCGTAGATCATCCCGCAGCCGAGGATGGCCACCCGCAATTTTCCCTTCTCGGTCATATTGTCTTCTCCGTTAGGATTCTTTTGCAGACGAACTCCCGGAATTCGGGAGAAAGCATGATGAAATAGGCGGTGAAGCCGGTCACCCGCACGATCAGATCCGGATACCGGGACGGATCCTTCTGCGCGGCACGCAGCTTTTCCGCATCGACGATGTTGACGTTGATCAGGGTCCCGCCCAGCTTGAAATGCGTGCGGAACAATGCCATCAGCCGTCCGGCCGGATCCGCGCCGCTGGCGAATGACGCATCCAGCTCCAGCTGCAACGGCGAGGTGTTGCCGAAGCCGCACTGGACCGCCGCCACCGCCTTGCAAATCGCCGTCACCGCGCCGTCCCGGCGGAATCCCGGATTCGGATTCGCGCCATGGGAGGATGGCTCGCCCGCCCGCCGGCCGTTCGGCGTCGCCCCGACATTCCTGCCAAAGCGCAGCGAGTCCGCCCAGGAGAACAGCCCGGGGATGATCAGGCGTCCGCCCGGCGTATGGCGGTGGTCGGGGAATGCCTCGACGAAATCCCGGACCAGGGTTTGCGCCCACTGGTCGGCGCAGCTCCCGCCGTGGCCATAGCGCGGCGATGACGCCAGCAGCCTTCTTGTCAGCTCGCCCTCCTCGCCCTGGAAATTGTCATGCACCGCCGCCGCGCATTGCGCCCACGAAAGCCGTTTCTGCTCGACGATCTGGGTCTGGATCGCCGCAAAGGAGTCGGCGACCACCGCCAGCCCCGCGCCGTCGCATGCCATGTTGTAGAACTCCACGCCGCCATGCGAGGCGTCGCGCCCCTTTTCAATCGGTCCGTGGCAGAGCAGATTCAGCAGCAATTCGGGTTCGTTTTCATGCTGATGCTCCAGATGGAAGTCGATTCCCCGGGCGATGCACCGCGCGGCGCGCGCCAGGTGGTGGCGGTAGCACTGGTGGAGGGCCTCCAGCGAGCAGTTTCCGGACGCGGCGGTTTCATTGAAGGCGACCTCGAAGACCTTCATCAGGTTGATTTTCACGACGTCGTTAAGCGTATATTCGCGTCCGGGAATGCACATCCAGTTGCATCCCAGCGCAATGCGGCTGCGCGCCAATTCAACGGGGTAGCCATTGCGCATGAAGCCGCCAATCAGCGCGTTGTCGCCGGAAAAACGCGGACAGCCCAGCCGGTCCTCCAGCAGGATCTGGACGCCGCGCCGGAAAAGCCCCTCGTCCATCCGGTCATGGACCCGGATCGTCAAGTTGCAGGGGGTCTTCAGGACATGCGCCGCCTCCAGGATCAGGTACGACACCCGGCTGGTCTGGTCATTGCCGTCCCGGTCCGGCCCGCCGATCTGGTAGTAGTGCGGGTCGTTCAGCAGCAGGCAGGCGATGCAATAGACGGCCTCCTCGTCATCGATCCTCCCGGCGGCGGCATCGCGCTCATAGTATGGGCGCAAAATCTCATCCAGCTGCCCGCCGGCGCCGTCGCGGTTGTAGGTGCGCGACGCCATGTTGTACCATGCAATCCACTGGCAGGCCTCATGCAGGGTCTCCGGCGGATCGTTTTCCAGCTTCAGATTCATCTGCCGCATCCGGCCTTCGGCGGCCAGCGCCGTCCGGTGGATCCAGCTTCGGATGCCGTCGATGGCCTCCAGCTCCGCGTTGAGCAGCTCCGCCGCCTCGAAGTCCCCGGCGTGCGCCGCAAGGCTGTCCGCGACCTTTTTGCGCAATCCGCCCCATCCCAGCACCAGGCCGATCCGGTAGTCGGGCGCAAAATGGCCGTCCTTGCCGATGCCATGGGTCAAATCGTAGAGTTCCTGGTCGTGGTGGAGAAAGGAGTAGTCCACCGGAAACGGCGCCAGCGACAGCTTGTATCCGGCACGCATGCGCGACATCATGAACATCCAGCGTCCGGCGATGGCGTCATCGGGATCGACGTATACCGGATGCGCCTCCATCAGCGCCCGGAAATTCCGCGCCCAGGCCGTGACGCCGTGGAAGGATCCATTTTCATCCACCACCGGGAAGCGGAACGACTGCAGGAAATCCTCCGGCGGAAGCACATACCCGTAGTCATCCTCGTCCGCCTTCCCCAGACGGCGCCACTTCTCCAGCGTCTGCGCCTTCTTCTTCGCCACCAGGCGGGCGATCTGCCCGGCGTATCGGTTCATTTTGAACTGGATCATTTCTCGACCATCTCCCCATTCACAAGAAGCGGCACCGCGGCCGTGGCGGCGGCGCGGACCAGCCGGCGGACCGCCTCCGGCGCCAGGGCATCCAGCGGGCGGCTGCGTTCAGCCATCCCCAGCCGTTCCGCCTTGCCGCAGCCAAGCGGATGATAGGACAGCAGCTCATAGTGCCGCAGCGTCGGCAGCCCTGCGGCGAAATCGGCGATCCGCCGGATCGTCTCCGGGTCGTCGTTGAATCCGGGAACCAGCGGGGTGCGCAGGATCAGCGGCGCGCTGATGGCGCGCAGGTTGTCAAGCACCTGGCCATTGCCGCAGCCGGTGCCCTCGCGATGCCGCCGCTCATCGGCGTGCTTGAGGTCCGCCATCACCAGATCGCAGTCGGCCAGCAGCCTTTCGCAGATTTCCCGCGGATACGCCAGGTTGGTTTCGACCGCCGTGTGGATCCCCATTTCATGGCATCGCCGCAGGATCGCGGCGGCAAAATCCGCCTGCATCCCCGGCTCGCCGCCGGAAATCGTCACCCCGCCGCCGGACTCCCCATAGAAGGGGAGGTCCTCGGCGATGTCGGCCATCACCTCGTCCACCGAATACTGGCGGCCGCAGACGCTCAAGGCGCCGCTCCAGCAGACGCCGGCGCATTTCATGCATGAACTGCACCGGGAGCGGTCCAGGAAGTGTCGGCCGCCGGCAAAGCCATGGGCGGCGCAGAAGCGGCTGCATCTGCGGCAGCCAACGCACTTCGACTCGTCGAAGGCAAGCTGCGGCGACGCCTGGATCGCCTCCGGGTTGTGGCACCAGAAACAGCGCATCTGGCATCCCTTGAGGAAGATCACGCTGCGCAGCCCCGGCCCGTCGTGCACGGACGCATGCTGGATTTCAGTTATGAGGCCCTTCATGGACATGTTCCCCTGTTGCTTTCCAAATATACCCGGAAAGCGGGGCGCACCGGAACGAAGGGCCGGCCAATAGAATGCAATCTGCTGTTGTTAAATATTATTTCAACAGCGGTCCGGTCGAGCCCCGCTCGCACAGGAATGGCACCAGGACGATCTCCTCGCTTTGCCGCTCCTCCATCCTGGCGATAAGCGCATCGACGGTATGGCGCACCAGCAATTCCAGCGGGATCTGCACCGAAGTCAGCGGCGGCGCGAACGTCTGGGCGCTGAAATCATCGCAGAACGCAATGACCGACAGCCGCTCCGGGATGCGCAGGCGGCGTTCATAGGCCCACTGGTAGACCATGCTGGCGAAGAAGTCGTTCCAGGCCAGCACCGCCGTGAATCCGCGCGCCCATTCCGCGTCGAGCTTTCCGAAAAGCGCCGGGTTGTCCCGCTGTTCGGGATGCTCCAGGAGTCGCCACTGCATCCCGAAGGTCTCCGAGTACTCCCGCAGGTACTTGAGGTTGTTGATCATCTGCGGCTTTCCACGCGTCGCGGGATCGATGAAGAACAGCGCCTTCCGGTGTCCCAGCGAGAACAGATGCGACAGCGCCAGCCGCATCCGGAGCAGGTAGTTGCAGCGCACCGAGCAGAGCATGCAGTCGTTTCTGGCATATATGAGCGACGGCCGCAGCCAGCAGTACTTCAGCAGATCCATGCTGCCCAGGTCCGGCACCGTGTTGATGACGCCCGCGACATTGCGGTCATTGCCGATGGACGCCATCATCCGCCGGGTCTCCCCGATGTCCGACGGGCACATGAAGATCTGCGGGACATAGCCGCGGCGGATGATTTCCTGGCTGAAGGTGAATGCCGGCTCGTTGCCGACCCGGAAATCGCCCCGCACCAGCAGTGCAATCCCCCGGCGCTGCGGCAGATTCCGCCGTCCGGACGGCCGGTATCCCAGACGCCTGGCCGCCTCCAGCACCCGTTCGCGGACCTCCTTGCTGATCGGGCGGTTCCGGTTGATCACATAGGATACGGTCGCCTTGGAGCATCCGGCCGCCAACGCGACATCGCTGATCGTGGTTTTCCGCATGACATTCGCCCCCTTGGCGCCGCCGGGCGCCGTCACTGCATCCGGCAGCAGGCCACTTGATGGCCAGGCGCGCACTGGCGCAATGCCGGCCTGGCCGCTGCGCATTCCCCGACGGCGCATGGGCAGCGGGTATGGAAGGCGCACCCGCCTGGCGGATTGGCCGGCGACGGCAATTCGCCCTCCAGGATGGCGCCATGGCGATCCCGCGGCGCACCGGGAACCGGAATCGCCGCCACCAGCGCCCGGGTATAGGGATGCACCGGACGGGAAAGCACTTCCTCGGCCGGGCCGATCTCGACAATGCGCCCCAGGTACATCACCGCCACCTGCTGCGCCAGCAGCCGCACCACGCTCAAATCGTGGGAAATGAACAGATATGACAGGCTGCGGCTCTGGCGCAATGCAATCAGCAGCTTGATGATCTGCGCCTGCACGGACACATCCAGCGCGCTCACCGGCTCGTCACACACCACGAAACGCGGCTGCGGCGCCAGCGCCCGCGCAATCGACAGCCGCTGCCGCTGTCCGCCGGAGAACTCATGCGGGTAGCGCATGAGCGCGTCCGGCTGCAACCCGACTTCCGCCAGCAGCTCCCCGGCCCGCTGCCGGCGCTGGGTGCGCCCGAGGCCGGGCAGCCCCTCGGTGATGATGTCCATCGCGCACATCCGCGGGTCCAGCGACGAAAAGGGATCCTGGAAGATCATCTGGACCGACCGCCGCAGCGCCTGGCGCTCCGGGCGGGACATGGCCGCCAGAGTCCGCCCGTCATAGCGGATCTGCCCGGCGGTCGGAGCCTCCAGGCCGGCGACCGCGCGCCCCAGGGTGGTCTTGCCGCATCCGGACTCGCCGACCAGCCCGACCGTCTGCCCCTCGCCAATCGCCAGGCTGACATCGTCCACGGCGCGGACATGTCCGCGCACGCGGTTGAGCACTCCCCCGCGGATCGGATACCATACCTTGAGCTGGTGGCACTCGATCATCGCGGCGGCTCCCAGGCCAGAAGCTGCGGCAGGTCCAGGTAGTAGTAGTCGAATGCCGTCGGGAAGTAGATCCGGTCACGCCCCTTGCAGTCGAAGATCCGCAATCCGCGCAGCGCCGACGAGGAGATGTGCTCCAGCGCCTTGTCGCACGGGATATAGACCGAGTGGGTCTGCGGGCGCATTTCCTGCATGAAGCACTGCTGGCTCATCTCGTAGTCCAGGTCGTAGCCGTTGCGCAGTCCGCGCACCAGGGTGATGTCGGCGAAGGTCGATTCCCGTTCGAGCAGATCCACCATCAGGGTGTCGAAGAAGACCACCTCATGGAAGGGCAGGCTGTGCTTGATGGCACGGGCGGTGGCGTCGCCGGAACGGTGGGCCTTTTCCGGATTCAGGCCGACGGCGACGATCACCTTGTCGAACATGAGCTCCGCCTTCTGCAGGATCGCCAGATGGCCGATATGGAATGGGTTGAAGGAGCCCGCATAGATGCCGATGCGCGGACGGCGGCGTTCGAGGTATTCGATCAGGAAGCGCATGTTGGCATGGCATCCCGGGAAATGGCGGCTGACGCGGCTGAAGAAGCTGCCGCGGCCCTTCCGGTAGTCCGTCAGGTTCAGGAACTGGAACTCGCGGAAGATCTGGAATTCGTATGCCAGCAGGTCCACCGGCGACCCATGCAGGAGGATGTCGCAGTCGAACTCGTGGAAAAGATGCGCCATCGGCGACGAATCCTGCTGGCGCTTGGTCGCAATGATCGTGTTGCGGATGCACTCGGCCGCGGCGGGGGGCAGCTGCGCCCCCAGCGACGGGCGCAGCAGGTCGAAGGCGGCGGCGGATTGCACCTCGTTGTCGTTGCGCTGCGGGAACCACACGATGTCATGGAAAAGCGCGGTGAGCAGCAGTTGCGCCGTAAGCTCGCGGTTCTCCGGCTGATGCGCCACCGCCAGGTCGCAGATGCTGCGCAGATGCCGGAGCGTATGGAAGTGTCGGTGGGGCTGCAAATAGGCATTGAACACCACCCGCAGCCACTCGCCGCGCATGTTCAGGCCGTAGTGGTTGAAGGCCGACAACAGCTTCCGGATGTGGCGGATCTCCTCCGCCGGGGCGGCCTCGGAGAGCGTCCTCGGGACAGTCGGTGAAGTTGGGACGTGCGGTGACATGGGAGCGGTGTGCGCGAAATAACGGTGCTTGAAGCCGGGAGGGAGAGGCGGCAAATCCGTCAAGTTTTTTTATCTCGGAGCCAGCGCGGAATGGCGCGGTCGCGGATCTTGACTTTCCTTAATATATATCCCCCGCCGCCATGGTGACGCGCATCCATCCCGCGCTTGCGCCAAAACAATATTGCGACAGGCGGCGAAAAACGCCCTCCCGGCAGGCAGAACCGCAAATCCGTGCTACCTTTGCACCGCAACTGGCCCCTCGCCGGTTTGGATTTGGCGCCAGACTGGCGCCGGCGGCGGATGCGCCATTCCGGCGGAATCCGCCGGTCCCCTTCACGACCCCTCGCACATTGGCGGCTTGACGCCTTTTTCAGGCTATGACTGGAGCAAAACCCCCGGCAGACAATGGGGACATCGGAATCACCGATGCCGAACAGCGCAGAGGCGCAAAGGCCTTTGCAACCGAATGGGCAGGCCGCGGATATGAGAAGAGCCAGACCCAGCTTTTCTGGTTCGGGCTATTGCGTTCCGTGCTGGGCGTGCCGGACCCGGAACACTACATCATCTTCGAGGACGAGGTGGAGGTGCAGAACAAAAAGTTCATCGACGCCCGGATTCCCAAGACCAGGATACTGGTGGAGCAGAAGAGCCTGGGCGTTGACCTGAATGCCAAGCAACGCCAGTCGGACGGCGTCTGGCTGACTCCGCTGGAACAGGCGAAGCGCTATGTGTCAGGCCTGCGGCTGTCTGAACATCCGCGGTACATTGTCATCTGCAATTTCTCGACGTTCCTGATATATGACTGTGAAAGCCGCCAGACTGAGCTGTTGCAGCTGTCCGCCCTGCCCAGGGAGTACTATCGGCTGAATTTCCTGGTGGACTGCCGGAGAGGAAGCCTGCAACGCGAGATGATGGTCTCCATGCAGGCCGGCGAACTTGTCGGAAAGCTGTATGACGCCATCCATTGCCATTACCTCAATCCCGATTCGGACGAATCGCTTCGGAGCCTCAACATGCTTTGCGTGCGATTGGTGTTCTGCCTATATGCCGAGGATGCCGGCATCTTTGGCCGCCACAACCAATTCCATGACTACCTTGTCCGTTTTGAGGCCCGCGATCTGCGGCGGGCATTGATTGACCTTTTCCGTGTATTGGATACCAGGCCGGAAATGCGTGAAGGCTATCTTGACGCCGATCTGGCGGCATTTCCCTATGTCAATGGCGGCTTGTTTGCCGATGAGTCGATTGAGATCCCGCAGCTGGATGACACCATAAAGGAGATCCTATTGACCCGTGCCAGCCTCGATTTCGACTGGAGCCAGATTTCGCCGACCATATTCGGCGCGGTGTTCGAGAGCACGCTGAACCCCCAGACCCGTCGTTCCGGCGGCATGCATTACACGAGCATTGAGAACATCCACAAGGTGATTGACCCGCTGTTCCTGGATGCATTGAAGGACGAGCTGGAGGAAATCCGCCGGATCAAGGTGATTGGCACGCGCCGGAAGCGCCTGCTTGAATACCAGGACAGGCTTTCGTCCCTGACATTCCTGGATCCCGCATGCGGATCCGGGAATTTTCTCACCGAGACCTATCTGTGCCTGCGGCGCCTGGAAAACGAGGTGCTGATCCTGCTCAATGACAAGCAGATGCTTTTCAATCTCGACGATGTAATCAAGGTGGGCATAAGGCAGTTCTACGGAATAGAGATAAACGATTTCGCGGTGGCGGTCGCCAGGACCGCGCTTTGGATCTCCGAAAACCAGATGATGAAGGCGACGGAGGACATCGTCCAAAGAAGCCTGGACTTCCTGCCGCTCAAGTCGTATGCGAATATCGTCGAAGGCGATGCCGTCACCCTGGATTGGAACCAGGTTGTCTCCCGGGACAACTTGAGTTATATCATTGGGAATCCGCCATTTGCGGGGGCGCGCATAATGGATGCCACCCAGAAGGGCGAGCTGCTGGATTTGTTCCGCGGCGTCAGGAATGCCGGCAACCTCGACTTTGTCAGCTGCTGGTATCGGAAGGCGGCCGACTACATGCATGGCACCGGCATCAGGGCGGCGTTGGTGTCCACGAACTCGATTACCCAGGGCGAGCAGGTCGCAATCCTGTGGAAGCCGTTGTTTGCGCGCGGCATTCGCATCCAATTTGCCTACCGTACCTTCCGATGGGACAGCGAGGCGGCGCTGAAGGCCCATGTCCACTGTGTAATCATTGGCTTCGGCCATGGCGACTCGGAGGAGAAATGCCTGTATGACGAAGACGGCATGCCATCGGCCGCCGCGCAGATCAACCCCTATCTGGTCGATGCGCCGGCGGTGTTCATTGAGAGCCGCACCTCCCCGCTATGCGACGTCCCGGAAATCGGCATCGGAAACAAGCCCATAGACGGCGGCAATTACCTTTTCACCCAGGAGGAGATGGAGGGATTTATCCGGAAGGAGCCGGCTTCAAGGAAGTATTTCCATCCCTGGTATGGCGCCGAGGAATTCATCGCGCGCAAGCCGCGCTATTGCCTCTGGCTGGGCGATGCGCCGCAGCACGAGTTGATTGCCATGCCTGAATGCATGAAGCGCGTGAAGGCGGTACACGAACTGCGGCTGGCCAGCAAAAGCGCCGGGACCGTCAAGCTGGCGTCGCGCCCGACCCGCTTCCATGTTGAGAACATGCCGGCGGGGAACTATCTGCTGATACCCAGCACCTCCTCGGAACGGCGCGTCTACATCCCCATCGGATTCATGGAACCGGGGGATCTTGCCAGCAATGCGACGCTTCTCATCCCGGATGCGACCCATTTCCATTTCGGCGTACTGACCTCCAGCGTGCACATGGCTTGGACGCGTGCAGTCTGCGGACGGCTCAAATCGGACTTCCGTTATTCCAAGGATATTGTCTACAACAATTTCCCATGGCCGGATGCGGATGCCGACGCCGTCGCCAGGATTTCCGGTACCGCGCAGGCGATACTTGAGGCCAGGAGACTATATCCTGAATGCTCCTATGCCGAATTATACGGGGAGAACATGTACCTGTTCCCGGAACTCCTCAGCGCCCACCAGGCCAACGACCGGGCGGTGCTGGAGGCCTACGGCTTCGCGGCGTCAATGACTGGCGCAGAAATTGCCGCCGCACTGATGCAGCGCTGGCGGGATCGGCGCCGGGCATGATGTGCGTCCGTGCATGGACGTAAAACGACCGCGCTCACGTTTTCCGACCAGAAAAGCCTCCCCTGCAAGGGGAGGTGGCGCGACAGCGCCGGAGGGGTTGGCGTCGGGCATGACGTGCCGTGGTGCGTAGTTTATAAGAACGCGCTTTGTTGTAACAACACAATTACCCAAGGGCATGACGTGCCGCCGTGCATGGCCGTAAAACGACCGCGCTCACGTTTTCACGACAAGAAAAGCCTCCCCTGCAAGGGGAGGTGGCGCGACAGCGCCGGAGGGGTTGGCGTCGGTCATGACGTGCGTCCGTGCGTAGTTTATAAGAACGCGCTTTGTTGTAACAACACAATTACCCAAGGGCGAGACGCCCTTGCTACCCCCTTTGTCCAAGGGCATGACGTGCGTCCGTGCATGGCCGTAAAAAGAGCGCGCTCACGTTTTCACGACAAGAAAAGCCTCCTCTGCAAGGGGAGGTGGCGCGACAGCGCCGGAGGGGTTGGCGTCGGGCATGACGTGCCGCTGTGCGTAGTTTGAAAAACGCGCTTTGTTGTAACAACACAATTACCCAAGGGCATGACGTGCCGCCGTGCATGGCCGTAAAACGACCGCGCTCACGTTTTCACGACA
>CAKUJM010000031.1 GCA_934661755.1 uncultured Lentisphaeria bacterium
GCGGGCCTTCTCGCGCGCCTTGGCCAGCGCCGGCAGCAGCATGGCCGCCAGAATTGCGATAATCGCAATGACCACAAGCAGCTCGATTAGGGTAAAGACGGTCTGTTTCTTCATTGTGGGTATTCCTAAATTTCAGGTTTTATTTGTCAAGTCGCGCCGGGAATTTCGAAACCGGCATATCCCTATTATAAGAAATTTTGGCAAAAAAATCAAGAGGCAGAGCGTTTTTTTCGACAAATCCTGTAAAGTCTGCGGGTTTTGTCCAGCTCTGTCATGTTTTTTTGCCCTGCTTATCAGTGGGCGATGTTGCTGTCTGCGGCGTGCTAGCGCCCCAATTTTTCCCAAATGGGCTCGAGGTCGACCACCTTCCCTTCCAGGGCGGCCTTTTCACAGGCCAGGGCGTATACGGCGCTTTCCAGTCCCTCGTTGCCGCTGCATTTGGGGGCGTTGCCGTTGCACATGGTGTCGTAGAGTTCCTTCATGATGTAGTCGTCGCCGCCGCCATGGCCATCGGCCCCGAAGTCGTAGGCGTGAGTGAAGTCCTCGCCGATATTCCGGTAGAGCAGCTCGCCGCGGAGGTCGAGCCTCATGGTCCCCTCGGTGCAGCTGAAGTACATCCGGCGTTCGGGCAGGGTGTTGCACATGGTGCACTGGAAGGTGGCCAGGACCCCGTTGCGGAACTGGGCGATGGCGGTCTGGTTGTCAAGGATGTCCTTGTCGCTGGTGAATGGCGAGTCCACCGCATGGGGATCGACCCATGATGGCGCCTTGAATTTCTCCCGGCCGTACTTGTCCATCAGGAACTGGTTTTCCGGCAGGAACATCTTGCTGTTGGCGAAGGACGCGACCTTGCTGGGGAGCGAGCCGCAGAACCAGTTGATCAGGTCCAGGTCATGGCAGCATTTCTCCAGGATGTGCGGTCCGGCGTACTTCTTCAGCCGACGCCAGTTGCACATGATGTAGGTGCCGTGTTCGGGGGGGATGTTCTCGTCGGCATTGATGGCATAGAGTTTTCCCAGCCGTCCGGAGTCCAGGATTTCCTTGGCCTTCCGGTAGAGCTTGCTGTACCGCAGGACGAATCCGGTGGCGAAGAGCACCTTTGCGGCCTGGTGGGCCAGGTAGATCTGCTGGCAGTCCTCAATGGTGGTGGCCATGGGCTTCTCGGAAAAGACATTCTTGCCGGCGGCGAATCCCGCCAGCACATGCTCCTTGTGGAAGGCATTGGGCGAAAACACCATCACCCATTCGACGCCGGGGGCGTCGATCGCCTCTTGGCAGGACTGGCAGATCCTTGCATGCGGCGTGTCCCATTTGCGCATGGCCAGTTCGCATTGCGAGCGGTCGGGATCGAACACCGTCTCGACCGAGACGTTGCGGCTGGAGTCGCGCAACAGGTTGCCGACGACGTACTGGCTGCGGCCGCCGCAGCCAATCACTGCGACTTTGACTTTCTTGTCCATGGATACAATCCTGTTTGAATTTTTCCTGAATCCGTGAGGTTGGGTGGCTTTGCGCGATGATTGCGACATTTTTCGGTCACGAACTTCCGGTACGCTCCCTCAAAATTCCTCATTCTGCCGCAAGATTACCCGGCTCCACGGATTCAGTCTTTTTTTGACAGATGGGGTGGATTTCCGGAAGCCCCGGGGAGGGAGCGTGCCTTTTGTGGCCGTTCCTCCGCGGTCGTTGCCGGTATTATAGTCAAAGGCGGCGGGGCTGGCAATAGAAATAACCCGCATTTGCAATGTGTAATTTCCGTGCCGGAGCCGGAAGTCGGGGATGGGCGTGGGTGACGCCCTCCCCGGGATGGATTTTAGGAACTATGCGGTCTTTTCCTGATATCCGCACGGCTCCAGTGAGAACGACCCCCGGCCGCCGGAGAGCCGTGGCAGCGCTTTGCCGAAGCCGAACATTTCGGCCAGCGGCACCTGGCAGATGATCTTCCGCATGGTGCCGATCTGCACCATGTCGCTGATGATCGCACGGCGCGGTTGCAGGTACATCGAGATTTCGCCGACGGTGTCCTCGGGAGCCAGGATCTCCAGTTTCATCACCGGTTCAAGCACGACCGTGCCGCTCTTCTGGAGCGCCTGGGCGATGGCCTCGTTGATTGCGCCGGCGACCGCCCCGGGGGTGGTGGCATCCTGCTCGTATTTGAGGTCGCGCAGCCTTGCGGCGACATAGATCAGCGGGTATCCCTGGAGCCCGCCGGTGCGCAGACCGTCGGAGAGCGCCTGGGTGGCGGCAGTGCGCAGCGCATTGGGGATCACGCCCTTGGCGTCGTCCTCAATCTGGAAGGCGTCGCCGCTGCGCCCAAGCGGTGCGAAATCCACGGCGGCCTCGGCGTAGAAGCGGTTGTCGCCGATCGTCTTGTCGAAGACGCTGCGGATTGTGCACGGCGAAACCAGGGTCTCGCGGTATGCAACCCGGGGTTCGCCGGTGCGGATCTCGCATCCGAAGTCGGTGGCGACGCGCTTGAGGGTCACCTCGAGATGCAATTCGCCCATGCCGGAAAGGACCCGCTGGCCGGTCTCCTCGGCGACGGATCGCCGGAGGGTCTGGTCTTCGCGGCAGAGCAGGTCCAGCGCGTTGTCCAGCTTGTCCTTGTCCTTGCTGAGCCTGGGTTCGACGACCATCGAGATCACCGGCTCCGGGAAGACAATGCCGCCGAAGGAGAGCACCCGCTGGGGGGCGCAGAGGGTGTCGCCGATGCTGCAGTCCTTCAGTCCGGCCATGCCGACGATGTCTCCGGGGCCGGCCTCGGTGATCTGCTCGGTGGATTTGGCGTAGACCTTGTAGATCTGCCTGACCCGGACCTTGTCGCCGGTGCGCCCATTGACCAGCTGGTCATTGGAGTGCAGGGTCCCCGAGTAGATCCGGACGAAGAAGAGGTCGGCGGTGTTGGAGGCGTTGATCTTGAAGATGAAGCCGGAGAACGGCTCCCGGGGGTCGGCGGCGACCGCGACCTCCTTGCCGGTCCGGCGGTCGATGGCGGGGTAGTCCTTGATGTCCGCCGGCGATGGCAGGTAGTCGCACACGGCATCCGCCAATGGCTGGATGCCGATCTCACGCTTGGCACTGCCGAGGAGGACCGGGACCAGCTTGCGCTCGAGGGTGAGGCGGCGGATCTGGCTCTTGAGCAGATCCAGCGGGATCTCCCGCCCCTCCAGATAAAGCTCGGCGATTTCGTCGGAGTAGTCGCCGACCCGCTCGATCAGCCGGGTACGCGCATCCTGGCAGGAGTCGCGCAACGGCTCCGGAACCGGGCCGCGGGTGAGTTCTTCATTGCGTTCGCCATGGAATTGGAGGTACTCCATGGACAGCAGGTCGACCATGCCCTTGAAATCGCTCTCGACGCCATCCGGAAGCATCATCGGCAACGCGCAATTGCCGAATTTCCCGTCGATTTCCTGGCAGACCCGCTCGTATGAGGCGCCAATGCGGTCCATCTTGTTGACGAAGGCGATCTTGGGGACGCTGTAGCTGTCCGCCTGATGCCAGACCTTTTCCGATTGCGCCTCGACGCCTTCCACTGCGCTGAATATGACCACCGCGC
Source organism: uncultured Lentisphaeria bacterium (assembly GCA_934661755.1). Classification (GTDB taxonomy): domain Bacteria; phylum Verrucomicrobiota; class Lentisphaeria; order Oligosphaerales; family Oligosphaeraceae; genus CAKUJM01. The sequence goes on from CAKUJM010000031.1 coordinate 3,557, forward strand.
CGTCAATCGCCCGCAGCGACCGCTCCACCTCGGCAGTGAAGTCGATATGCCCGGGAGTGTCGATCAGATGGAACTCGCAGTCGCGCCACGGGATGGTGGCGGTGGCGGCCATGATGGTGATGCCGCGGGCGCGCTCGTCGGGCAGGAAATCCATGACGGTGGTGCCGTCGTCGATGTTCCCGTAGCGGTGGGTCAGGCCCGAAAAGAAGAGCAGGCCTTCGGTGGTGCTGGTCTTGCCGGCGTCGATGTGGGCAATGATTCCCAGGTTGCGTATATGCGAGATGTCGGAACTCATTTAATAATGTCCGGGGGAGGGGTGGAAAATGATGTCTGGAAGTGCAGGACGGACGGGAGGATAATATAAATGTGTCTGCGGTGGCGCTCATTGGCAGGCGCCGCAAATCGCGGCGGAATGGCCTGGAGGGCGGAATGGCGTGCGCGCTTGCATTCATCCGCGCTGGTGCATCGGGGATAAAATTCAGCGCCTGCGGCTCAAAAAGGGCTGGCAGGTGCTATATTAACGCGTTTGACACTTTAAGCACTTTTCTGTCAAAGTCAAGAAACGTAAACAGCTAACGCCATACCATGAGCAACGTCATCAGCATTTCTGCCGAGAAGCGTGAGGCGCTCGGCAGCGCCAATGCCCGCCGTCTGCGCAAGCAGCATCTTGTCCCTGCGATTATTTGCGCCCGGGGCGAGGCCAATGTCAATATCCAGATTTCGGATGCCGATGCGGCGAAGATCCAGCATCACACTGGGCTGGTTGAAATCAATTGCACCTGCGGCTGCAAGAAGAACGCCATCGTCAAGGATCTGGAGGTCTCCGCGATCAACGGCGCGATCCTCTGCATGGACTTTGAGGAAGTGAAGGCCGGCCAGTTGATCAAGGCGGTCATTCCGATCGAGACCGTGGGCGATGCCATCGGGTTGCGCCAGGGCGGCCAGCTCGAGCAGGTGATGCATGAGATCGAGCTCGAGGCCGATCCGGCGGAGCTGCCGGAGGTCATCACCGTGGATGTGAGCGCCCTGGAGGTCGATCAGGCGCTCAAGGTCAAGGATCTGAAGTTGCCGGGCAAGGCCAAGGCCCTGGCGCACGAGGATCTGGTGGTGTGCCACGTCCGCATCCCGCACACCGAGGTCGAGGAGGCCCCGGCTGAGGAGGAGGCCGCCGCGGCCGACGCCGCTGCGGCTCCGGCCGCCGATGCCGCAGCCAAGAAGTAGCCTGGCTGCAGCGATTTGTCTTTTTTCCGCCGGCTGTGTGCGGCTCGCCGTCATGTAGCCGGCCGGGATGGGTATGATAGACCCCAGACCCGCGGTCAAGGCGATCATCTGCCTGGGAAACCCCGGCGATGAGTACCGCCATACCCGGCATAACGCCGGTTGGCTGGTAGGCGATGAGCTACTCCGGAACTCGTTTCCGGAGCCGTCGCCGACGCTTTGGCAGCCGCCGAATGGATTGGTTTCATGGTTGTCGATCGGCGGACGCAGTTGCGTCCTGCTGAAGCCGATGACCTATATGAACGCCAGCGGCGAAGCGGTATGGGCACTCCGCCGGCATTTCCGGTTCTCCCTCCAGGAGATGCTGGTGGTAAGCGATGACCTGGATCTTCCCGAGGGCCGTCTGCGTCTGCGCGCCGGCGGTTCCGCGGGAGGGCATCGGGGCCTTGCCTCTATCATGCAATGCCTGCAGAGCGCGGATTTCCCGCGGCTGCGGGTGGGTATTGGGAGACCGGAACCCGGTTCTGGCGTGGCCATCGTCGATTATGTGCTTGCGCCGTGGGTTGCCGCCGTGGGTGGATGCACAACGGAGGGCATTGTCCGCAATGCCGCCGCTGTGGTGAGGGAAGCCGTGACGGTCTCGATCGAGAGCGCGTCGCGGCTGGCCTCCGGATTCCTTCCGGGCGGACGAGTCAATGCCAGCTAAAATTGGAGAATCAAACGTGTCTAAGTATGAAGTAGTCTTCATCCTCGACCCCGCCAAGGTCGAGGGGAATGGCGAAGCGTTCGACGCCGCCATCCAGGAGCAGATCAAGGAGTTCGGCGGCGAGATTTCGCGCGTCAAGTTCTTTGAGAAGCGCACCTTCGCCCGTCCGATGGGCAAGCACAAGGTCGGCCTTTATTGGGATTATGTCGTGTCGATGGACGCGGCAGTTCCGGCGAAGCTCAAGGAGAAGTACCGCCTGAATCAGACGGTGATCCGGGTCGCGGTCTTCAAGTTCGAGGATGGCCAGGACGACGAGGTTTTCAAGCCGCGTGATTCCCGCATCTTCGGCGAGGAGTCCTTCCAGGACGAATACGACAACGACAACTACCGCTACCGCAGCAACCGCAAGTAGCGGGCCTCCAGTTCGTCCGGGACGGATGCATGGTCCATTTTTTGCAATCGAACTTCAAAATACGTGGGGTAAATTGACATGGCCGGAGTGAACAAGGTAATCTTGATTGGGAATCTGACCCGTGAACCCGAATATCGCCAGATGCCGTCCGGCTCCGCCGTGACTGACTTCGGCATGGCGATGAACCGCCGGTTCACCAATTCCCGCGGAGAGCAGCAGGAGGACACCTGTTTTGTGGATGTTGCGGCGTTCGGTCGTACGGCCGACGTGATTCGCAACTACTGCCACAAGGGCGATCCGCTGTTCGTTGAAGGTCGTTTGCGTTATGATCAGTGGGATGACAAGAACAGCGGCACCAAGCGCAATCGCCTGACGGTGGTCGCCGAGTCCATCGAGCTGCTTTCGCGTCGTGGCGGCGGCCAGGATGGGCAGCCGCAGGGCGGCTATGCCCAGCAGGGTGGCTACCAGCAGGGCGGCTACCAGCAGGGCGGCTATGCCCAGCCGGCTCCTGCAGCCACGGGGCTGCAGCCGCTCACGCCGAATGGCAATGGCGGCTACGGCCAGCAGGGCGGCTATCCGCCGCGCCAGCAGTACCAGCCGCAGGGCGGCAGCGTGCAGTTCAATCCGCCGCCGCCGATGCCGGCATTCCAGCCGGCGCAGCCCGCGCCGGTGCCGCCGCAGTCAAACCCACCCGCCGCGGGGGCGGATGCCCCGGTGGACGATGTTCCGTTCTAAATTTCGCCCGCCTTCCTCTTTTTCGGGGAATGGCGTTGCAGGAGCAAATATTTTTTTCAATAAAGGAAATTCATCACCATGAAGAATCAGAAGCCAAAGCATCGCCGTCGCAAGCTGATGCGCGAAAAGACCTGCCGGCTGTGCGAGAACCAGATTTTCAACATCGACTTCAAGGACGTCGAGCTGCTCACCCGCTATCAGACTGACGGCGGGCGCATCCTGCCGCGCCGCATCACCGGCAACTGCTTCAAGCATCAGAAGTTGCTGGCGGCTGCGGTCAAGCGTGCCCGTGTCCTGGGGCTGGTCCTGTAATCGACACCATACCGGAAGAGGAATAATTGCCATGTCAAAAGAATTGATTCTCCTGGCGGATGTCGCGGATCTGGGATCGGTCGGCGATGTAGTGAAGGTCTCCGACGGCTATGCCCGCAACTACCTGCTGCCGCACAAGCTGGCGGCGGCGGTCAACAAGGGCATCTTGCGTCAGGTCGAGGCCCGCAAGCTCAAGTTGCAGGCGGAGCGTGCCGCCCGCATCGAGGTCGCCAAGTCCATGGCGGCCAAGATCGAGGCTCTCACCCTCACCATCCCGATGGCGGTTGGCGACAACGACAAGCTTTTCGGATCGGTCAGCGCCCAGATGCTGGCGGATCAGCTCAAGGCCAACGAGATCGAGCTGGACAAGAATGCCATCCTGCTGGATGACGGTATCCGCGAGCTGGGCGACTTCACCATCGAGGTCAAGCTCCACGCCGATGTCAAGGCCAACTTGAAGCTCAAGGTCGTCAAGAAGGACGCCTAGCGCGGCGTGCCGTGAATCCATGGCGTCTTCGCCCCTTTTGGTTTTGTCCTGGCGCAAATGGCTTCTTGCGCAGTCGCAATTCTGCCAGGCTGATTCAAAAACGCCGCGGGAGTCCTGACGGATTTACGGCACATCCAGCGATTGGTGTTTGCAACTGCAAATCCCCTGCTTTTCCGGTGACGCCGGGAGAGCAGGGGATTTTTTTCGTTGGGGGGGGGCAAGGGGGAGGCGCTTATGGCCTTGTCCTGAATAGCTTCCTTGCGCTGTGATTTCGTTTTTTTCGGTCACGGACTTCCGGCACGCACCCTCGGAATTCTCCATTCCGACGAAAAAACACTAACTTTACGGATCCAGTTTTATGGCATCGGCGGCGGCGTGATCGCCTTTGGCGCGGTATATTTTTCTTGCCAGTTCGGCGCACTCCGTGGAGTATGGAGTGTATTTTCCATACATTATGTAGCATGGCGTGGCGAACTTGAGCGCCATTTTGCTGTCGTGGGCAAATTCATGCAACGCGATGGCCTTTGCCCACAACGCCCGCGGGATCGTGCTGTCGAGCACCGTCTTTTCGTTGCGTCGCTCAAGGGAGCGTCCGGCGTAGTCCAGGGCCTTGTCGTATTGCTTTTGGCGAATTGCCAGTTCCGCGACCAGCGCCTCGATATCCGCAAAGTATCCATCGGCGGCCTTGCCGGTTGGCGGGTACAGCTCCTCCAGCAGCTTTTGCGCATCCCCGGGCGAATCCTGCACCAGCAATTCCGCCAGCTGCACGCAATGCCGGGTACGCGCCTCTTCCGGGCATTCCGGGGCGGCGATGGCCAGCCGCAGCGCGTCAGCCGCCAGAGTCCGCCGGGAGTTCCTCCTGGCAAATTGGGCGATTTCGCCCAGCAGTTCCGGGGAAACCGGCGTTGTCGAGGGCGCGCCATCAAGCAACTCCTCCGCGTGGGCCAGGGCGTCTTCGACACGCCCAAGGCGCATTTCCAGATACGTTAATTTTTGCAGCACCGCGTGGCGTCTGTCCTTGTCGATGCCGTCGATCTTCAGCGCCTGCGCCCATGCCGCCGCCGCCGCTTCGGGCTGCTTGACGTGAAATTGGAGCATGGCCATGGCGCACAGGTATTTGAAGCGGTCGGGGCCATCCGCCAGCTGGGCCAGTGCATCAACGCATCTGATGGCGCATCCGTGGTCCTTTTCCGCGATGGCGAGGTCATAGCGCAGATGGAGGATGCCTTTTTTCTCGGCAGCCGCCAGCGGGCCAATCCGCTTTATCAGCGCATCGAGAATGGCTTTGGACTCCTCCAGGCTTCCGGCCTCCTTCAGACACTGCGCCGCGCAGAACATCGGCATGGCGGAGTCGTCCTGGGGGAGGGTGTCCGCCAGCTGCCTCCATACCATGGCCGCTTCGCTGAACTGCCGGGATTTCTGCAGAAGATATGCCAGCTTCCGCGAATACGCCTGGAAGGACTCGGGGGTGGATGAAAACAGCGGTACCGCCTGCCGGAATGATGCGATGGCGCCGTCGTCATCCTTCATTGACATCGCCGCATCGCCGTCCATCGCCAGCAGCCAGGCGCGTCTGGGAGTGTTCGGGGTGTCTTCCAGGTACTTGGAAATTGCGGCGCGCATTTTGCCGAACGCGCCGGTGGCCGCCAGCCCATTGACGTAGGCCAGGAAGACCTGTTCGCGCATTTGCGGCGGCAGCGGATGCTTGTCGTAGAGTTCTTCGAGCAACGGCAGCGCCTGGTCCAGCTCGTCGCGCTGCTGGCGCAGATTCGCCATTTTCAAGTAAAGGTCGGTGTCCTTGGCGGAAATCCCGGGGTAGTCGTGGCAGTATCTGGCGGCGAGGGCCAGGAAGTCGTCGTATTTCTTGAGCTGATATCGGCATTCGAGCATCCTGCGCACCACGGCGGCGCGCCCTTCCGCGCCGTCGGACTCGGCAAGATAGCGCCCGAAGAAGTCGTCAGCCTGCTGGTAATCGGCCAGGTGCTGGAAGCAAATCCCGCCGGCGGTCAGGTAGGTCCTGTTGCGGAGGTCGCGTGGCAGCTCCTTTGACGACAGCAAGGCGCGGCAGTCCTTCAGCGCGCCCGCATAGTCGCCGGCTGCCTGCTTGTGCTCCGCCAGGTAGCGCAGGGCGTCAATGCTGTACGGATGCCGGCTGTCCAGCGGCAATGACGCCAGGCGTTCGAGCAGCGGCAGCGCCCGCTCATTCTGCTTGAGATCGATATGGCATCGGGCGGCAAGATATGCGGCTTCCTCCGCAATGCCGTCGTTCCCTTTGGACAGCGGGGTGAAGTGGACTATGGCGGCGGCGGGGCTGCCCATGTCCATGTAGCATTTCGCCAGTTGCAGCCGCAACGCCCGCCTCCGTTTGGTCTTGGGGTGCTTCTTCAGGCAGTCGTGGATCAGGCTCGCGGCCTTGCGGCAGTTCGGCTTGGGAAGGCTGAGGTTGGCGTTGATGGCGCAGATGGCGACGTCTTCAGCCAGGGGGCTGTCGGGATAGAGACGCAAAAACAGCTCCGATTGCTCGGCCGCCAGATCGTAGTACTTGCGTTCCAATAATTTTACAATGTAATCATAACGCTGCTCCGGCAATCTGAGGCCATCGGCGGGTGGATTGTCGGCGGCTTGCGCCGTCGCCAGCAACAGGCACAGCGCCGCCAGCGCCGTCATTGTGCGCATGGCGTTGGCAAGTGTCGTCGTCGTCATCATGGCGCGGCGGAGTCATCCTCCGGCTTGACAGTGGCGAAGGCGATGTTCCAGATATCGGCCTGCCGGCAGATGTCCATGACCCGGATCAGCGCCTGGCAGCTGGTCTGGCGGTCCGCCCGGAGGATCACCGCCTGTCCCGGGAATACGCTGGATACCTGTCCCAGGGTGTCGAGCAGCCGCTGGCCGGTGATTTCACGGCTGTTGATGAAGATGCGCCCCTCGGCATCCAGATTGACGATGATTTCGCCGGTGCGGCGCATTTCCTGGCGGGTTCCGGAGTCGGCGGTGGGAATGGCGATCTCCATGCGGTTTTCCCATTGCGCGAAGATCGTCGCCGCCATGAAGTGAATCAGCAGGATGAAGATGATGTCCAGCATCGGCGCCATCTGGAAGGATGCGCCGGCGGCGGGGCGGTTCTTGGAGAAATTCATACTGGTCCGTCCTCTTCAAGGAGTCGGGCGGTCATTGCCCGTGCCCGCGGCGGCGGCAGTTCGCCTGGCGTCATGTCTGGCGGTTACCCGTGCCGCCAGTCGCGAGCATTCCTGCTCCAGGCTGCATACGAGGCTGGTGAGATGGCCGCGGAAAAGCGCGTATGCCGCCAGGGCGCCGATGCCGATGATCAGCCCCCCGAAGGTGGTGTACATGGCGGTCGCCACGCCGCTGGCCAGCCGGTCGGCCTTGTTGGCGATGTCATTTTCCAATCCGGTGAAGGAGATCATCATCCCCCAGACAGTCCCGAGCAATCCGACCATTGGCGCGATGGTGGCCACGTCGGCCAGATATTGCAGCTGCCCCCATAGCCGGGAGCTTTGCCGGGTGCCCTCCTCCTCCAGCGCGCCCTGGAAGAGGCCGGGGGTGCCGCCATCCTCCTCGTCCTCGAACTGGGTGCAGGCGGAAGTGACGATCCTGCCCAGCACGGACGTCTTCCCCTCATCCACGGCGCGGATGGCGTCGATGTCGCCGTCGGCATCGCGCAATGCGTTGAGCAGCGCCGGCGGCAGCAGGTTGTTTTTGCGGAATGCCATCAGGTAGTACAGGATCAGCATGACGGCGATCACCGACAGCCCGAGCAGGACATACATCAGCATGCCGCCATCCTCGATGATCTTCCGTACCGTCAGGTTCACCGCCGTGGAGGTCGTCTCCGAATCCGCGGCCTGGAGGGCGGCGCCCGCCGCCGCCAATGCGATAGCTATCTGCTTCATGGTACCTGTGGTCAGTCGTGGTGCATATTGGCGATGGCCTGGGCGGCTTCGGCAATTCCCTTGCCGATTGCGCTCCAGTCCCCCGAGGATGCGGCCTGCTTGAGGTCGGCCGGCTTGGCCAGCCAGGTCCCGCCGACGCAGGCGATTTCCGGCACTTCGAGATAGCTGGCCAGCAAGGCCGGGGTGATGCCGCCGGTCGGCATGAAGCGGATCCCCAGCTGCCGATATGGCGCCAGCAGATTCTTCAGCATCTTGACACCGCCATTGGCCTCGGCGGGGAAGAATTTCAGGAAGGTGCATCCCAGTTCATGGGCCTGCTCCAATTCGGAGGGCGTGGCGATGCCCGGGACGAAGGGGAAGGCGCAATTGATCGCCTCCTGGACCACCGCCGGATTGAATCCGGGCGCCACCGCGAAGCCGGCGCCGGCGTCAATTGCCTTGTGCAGCACATCGCGGCTAAGCACCGTCCCCGCGCCGAGGGTGAGGCCGGGAAATTCCCTGGCGGCACGGCGGATCGTCTCTTCGGCGGCGGCGGTGCGGAAGGTGATCTCCGCAGCCGGCAGGCCGTTGTCCATGAGCAATTCGCACATCTTCATGCCAATCTCAACGGTGTCAAGCACCAGCACCGGCACGACTTTGAGCGCGCTCAGGCGCGCCAGGACCCTGGCGGTCTTCTCTGCGAACATGGTATCGTCAATCATGAGTTCAGCTTCCTGCGTATTGCCTCGGCCATGGCGCCAATGGCGTCGCCTTCGTATTGCTTCTTGGGGGCGCTGAGCAATACGGCGTCATCGACCATCCGGGGGATGATGTGCAAATGGGCATGCGGCACTTCCTGCCCGGCAATCGACCCATTGTTCAGCATCAGGTTGAAGGCGGGGGCGCCGGTGGCATGCATGATGGCCGGTGCCAATTTCCTGGCGGCGATGATCATCGCCGACAGGTATTCGTCCGGGACGATGGTCATGCTCTGGCAATGGATCTTCGGAATCACCAGGGCATGGCCGAAATTGAAGGGCGCAATGTCCAGGAAGGCCACCACCTTGTCATCCTCGTATATCCTGGCGGCGGGGATTTCCCCGCGGATTATCCGGCAGAAAATGCAGTTGTCTTCGATTGCCATGGCTCTTTTTGGTGATGGTTGTGCGGCATCCGGAAACTCCATGGCGGATTCACGGGGAATCACGCCCGGATTCAGGTGGCGGGGATTCAGGTTTCTGTTTTGAGCCTTAATGTACTGCGTAACCGCCTTTTCCGCACATGGCCGCGGCAAAAAAAATGCCGTCGGCGGCATTGCGTCGGCGGCACGGCTTTTTCACCAGGGCGGCCGCCACGCGGAGAAGGGCCGGCCGCCACGTGAGGATGGAATCCGGCCGCTATGGCAATCCGTACAGCAGCTCCATGATCCGGATTCGCCCGTTGTAGGCTTCGTCCCAGTCGCCGGTGCGGGAGGTGAGCACGACTCCGCCACGGCCGGTGGATGGATCCACGAAGATGGTCTGGCCGGTATATCCGGAATGGGATATGGTGTTTTCCGTGAAATTGCGCGGCTGCGACGCCTTGCTCATGTCCCAGCCGAAGCTGCGGCGTTCGCCGTCCTTCTCGAACGCGCACCTGGTGATCAGCTCATAATAGATGGCGGGGAAGTGCTTCCTGTCCACGATGTCCTGCAGGAAAAGCAGCATGTCGCCGGCGGTGGAGAAGAAGCTGCCGCTTCCCAGCGGAAAGCCGCAGTCGCGGCACACGGCGTCGTTGTGGAGCCCGGCGGGGCGGTTGGGAAACCAGTGCTCCACCTCGTCCGGCCCCGGACCGGGTTCGTTCCAGGTCGTGTGGGTCATTCCCAGCGGCTCCCAGATCAGCTCCCGCGACAGCGTGTCCAGGTCCTTGCCGGTGATCCGGTTGAGGATCAGCCCGAGCAGAATCAGGTTGTAGCAGGAGTACTCGTGGACCTCTCCGCGTGGACGCTCCGGCATCATCGCCGCGATTTCGCGGAAGAATACCTCGCGGTCGCTGGAATGATACGGCTTGCGGTTGCTGAAGCCGCTCACATGCATCGCCAGGTCGCGGATGGTGATGTCGCAATTGGCGCCGAGCGCATGCTCCGGGTAGTATTTTGTGAATGGCGCATCGGGATCCAGCCGTCCCTGCGCAATCAGCAGCGCACAGCATCCGGCGGTCATGACCTTCCCGCATGATGCCATGTCGAAGCGCGAATTGGTGGTCATTGGCCTGGGCGGATGGGTGGTCTGGTTGCCGACGGCGATGATCCTCCCGGGGGCATCCAGACGGGCGAAGACCGCTCCCTGGATCAATCCGGAGTCCACTTGCCGCTGCGCTTCCTCGCGCGCCGCACGCAAATTCCGTTCAAGCTGCTCCTGGTCCGGCTGGGCAGACATCGATGGGTTGCACATTTCTTCCTTCTCCGCTGAGGATTCGGTGGTGATCTGCCGCGCCGCCGTCTTCCCGGCGGCGGACAACGGCAGGGTGAACGCAATTGCCGCCAGCAATCCGATTGCCGCCAGCGTCCGCTTAGATCTGATGCCGTCAATTGCCATGCTCTGCATGCTCCTATTTTTGTGGCTGGACTCCGTGTCAGCGGTCATCATCCGCCGGGCCATTCGCGCCCGCGGGAATGGCGTCATGGCGGGTGAGGTCGCGCATCCAATTGAAGCTATTGACCTTCCAGGCGGCGATGAAGCATTTGGTGATCTGGTCGCTGTTGAGGCATGCGTATACCACCCACACCGGCGCATGGAAGTACTGCTGGGCAAGGAAGGCGCTGGGGAGCACGAAGCAGAAAACCCAGAAGGTGTCGTTCTTGAAGACGAATGCGGTGTCGCCGCCGGCCCGCACCAGCCCCAGCAGGCTTGGCGCCTGATAGCATCTGCCGACCATGATCACCGCCAGCACGATCAGGAAGGTCCTGGCCATGGCGACGGTTTCCGGCTGGAGGCTGTACAGGGAAATCAGCAGGTCCCGTCCGAAATAGATGACCATCCCGGAGAACACCCCCATCCCCAGGAAAATGGCCTGCATGGTCTTGGCGTATTGCCTCATGAGGTCGAATCTGCCCTCGCCGATGGTCTTGCCGGTGATGATGCCGGTGGCGGCGACAAAGCCGATGATGCCCATCCACAGCAGCCGGTTGGCCATGTCCGCCACTGATGCGGAGGCGATGCCAATGGCGTTCATCTGGCCGATGATGGCGGTTTGCGCAAAATTGTTGACGGCCCAGACCACCTGTCCCATCATCAGCGGCAGGCCGCATTTGAAGAGGTCGTGGGCGAAGAGCCCATTCCAGCGCTGGAGAAAATCGGCCATCTTCAGCCCAAGCCGCCGGTCATGGCAGAAGGCATACCAGGCGACGACTCCCAGCTCGACCAGCCGCGCAATCACCGTCCCCAGCGCCGCGCCGGAGACCCCCATGGCCGGCAGCCCGAGCTTGCCGAAGATGAATATGTAGTTCAGGACGACATTCACCACCAGCGCGATAATTGAGTCATAAAGCCCGATGCGGACAATCTCCACGCTGCGCAGGCATGACAGCAAAATCATCATCATGGCGAACGGCACATATGCCAGCGCAACCAGCCGCAGATACGGCGCGCCCTCGGCAATCGCCCCCGGATCCGGAGTAAGCAGCCGCAGGCAGGCTTCGGGGAATAGCCCGGTGGTCAGCGCGATGGTGGCGGCGAAGAAGATCGCGCAATGCATGCCGATGGCGCTGATCTGGCGGATGCTCCGGCAGTCGCCCTTGCCCCAATACTGGGTGTTGAGCACCATGATGCTGTTTTCCACGCCGAAGAGCACCAGCTGCAGGATGGTCTGCACCAGCGTCCCCAGATAAAGTCCCGCCATGGCGTTTTCGCCCAGCCGGCCGACCATCAGGTTGTCGGCGAAGCTGACGCCGAAGGTGAGCAGATTCTGCAATGACAGCGGCAACGCCAGCAGAAGCAGCCGTTTATAGAATGACCAGTCGCGGACCAGCAGCATTTTCGGGGATAAAAAAAGCCCCGGCAGGAATCCGGGGCGATGATGGCAATCCCAAGGAGAATCGAACTCCTATTTACAGGATGAGAACCTGTTGTCCTAACCGTTAGACGATGGGATCGCTGAAGATTTTTCGTAAGCGGGGTTAATTTAAGGCGTTTTTCGCGGATTGCAAATGCGGCCTCGAAAAAAGTTGAAAGGTTTGGCCCAGGGCGCAAACCGCGGCCACTGATATTAAATTATGCCGGAGTCCGTGAACCTGAATCCGTGAAGCCGGTAATTTGCGTTACGCCAGGCCATGGGGGAGACCGGGGAGGGGGGGTGACCGGGGAAGGCCGCTTTCCCGCCCGAATGCCATTGGGAGTTTTCATGCCATCCGTCCTTTTCATCGACGCCTATTCCCAGATCTACCGGATGTTCTTTGCCATCCGGGGATTGAGCGACCCCTCGGGTGCGCCGTGCAATGCCGTGTATGGCATGGCGCGCCTCCTGCAGCAATTGCATGAGCATTATCCGACGGAGTATGGCGCGCTGGTGTTCGACAAGGGCAAATGCAGCCGGCGCACGGCGCTGCATCCGCTGTACAAGGCGCAGCGCCCGCCGATGCCGCCGCAGCTGCGCAGCCAGGTCGGACCGATCCGCCAATGGGCCGCGGCCTTTGGCTGGCGGCTGGTCGAGCGCGAAGGCGTGGAGGCCGACGACCTGATTTGCGGGATGACCCATGAGTGCCTCCCCTGCGATGAGCTGATTCTCACCAGCGACAAGGACATCGCCCAGCTGACGGCCCTGGAGGGCGTGCGCATCCTCAGCCGCGAATCCGGAAAGATCCCCTGGAGCGCCGACGGCGCGGATGCGGTGATGCGGAAATTCGGGGTGCCGCCGGAGCAGCTGCGGGATTATCTGGCCTTGATCGGCGACACTGCGGACAACATCCCCGGTCTGGGCGGGTGCGGTCCAAAGACGGCCGCCAGGCTGCTTTCGGAGTTCGGGTCGATCGATGGCGTCTACGCCAATCTGCAACAGGTCAGGCCGGCGAAATTGCAGGAGGCGCTGGCGGCCCAGCGCGCCGCGCTGGAACGCAATCGCTCGCTGATTGCGTTGGACCAGGCCCTGCCGGAGGACTGGTGCGGCATGGATGGCATCCGGCGAAAAGCGCCGGATTGGCGCGAGCTGAAAAAGCTGTCGGAGGACTTCGGCTTCAAGTCGATGGCGGGGTTCATCGCGGCCGGCGCGTCGGCATCCTCCGGAGTTTCCGCTGCCCCGGCCGCGCCATCGGCGCCGCGGCAGCTCACCTTTTTCTGATGCGTGAACTAAGGCACGGCGTCCCGTGAATCCATGGCGTTCCCACGCATTTTCTGGTCAGTTTGACTTGAAAATGGCTGCGGGGGCTCTCAATGGAGCTGCGGGAGGCCATGCCAGGGTACGAAATCATGTCCAGGCTTAAGTTTCAAATCAGTGGAATGAGCTGCGCAGTCTGCCAGGCCCATGTCCAGAAGGCGGCAGCCGGAGTGCCGGGGGTGTCCAGCGCGGAAGTCAACCTGATGCTCAAGACCCTCGTGGTCGAGTTTGACCGCGGGGGCGCAGTCTCGCCGGACGCGGTGATCGCGGCGGTGAAGGCCGCCGGCTTCGGTGCCAAGTTGGTGGCAAATGAGGATGACGCCGCCGCCGCGCGCCAACCCGGCGAGGATGCGGAATGCGCCGCATTGAGGCGGCGGTTCTGGCTTTCGCTGGTTTTCATGCTGCCGCTGGCGTACGTGGCCATGCACGGGATGTTCGGCATGCCGCTCTGGGCGGCAGTGGACCGACCGCTGTGCCAGCTGCTTCTGCTTGTGCCCGTGCTTTGGCTCAACCGTGCCTTCTTTGTGCAGGGATGGCGTAGCCTGTGGCGAATGGCGCCGACCATGGACTCGCTGGTGTCATTGGGAACGGGCGCCGCCGTGGCATACAGCCTGGCGATGATGGCCCGGGGCGGCGGCGACTGCTATTTTGATTCCGCCGGGATGATCCCGACGCTGATAACCTTCGGCAAATGGCTGGAGACGCGGGCGCGCCGCCATACCCGCGACGCCATTGGCAAGCTGATGGACCTGGCGCCCAAAAAAGCGGTCCGGATCGAGAATGGCCGCGAACAGACGGTTCCGGTGGAGGAATTGCGGGAAGGCGACGAGGTCCTGGTCAGCCCCGGCTGCGCCATCCCGGTCGATGGCGTGGTGGTGTCGGGGATCTCCACGGTGGATCAGTCCGCAATCACCGGTGAGCCGATCCCGGTCGATGTCGTCGTCGGCAGCCGGGTTGCCGGCGCCACTGTCAATTGCTCCGGCGCCATCCACGTGCGGGCCACTGCGGTGGGCGCGAAGACCACGTTGGCAAGGATCATCGCGCTGGTGGAGGAGGCCGGCAGCAGCCGTGCGCCGATCGCGCGGCTGGCGGACCGGGTCTGCGCCGTATTCGTCCCCGCGGTGATCTGCCTGGCGGCCATCACCGCAGTCGCCTGGCTGGCCGGGTCTGGCGGAGTGTCGGCGGCGCTTGAGCATGCCATCGCGGTGCTGGTGATAAGCTGCCCCTGCGCCTTGGGGCTGGCCACGCCGGTGGCGATCATGGCGGGAACGGGACGCGCCGCGCAATTGGGGCTGCTCTTCAGGAATGCCACGGCGCTGGAGGAGCTGAGCAATGTCAACACGGTGGTGCTGGACAAGACCGGCACGCTGACCAACGGGCGGCCGGAGGTGGTCGCGATGGAGCTGAAGACCGATGACGCATTGGAGATTGCCGCCGCGATTGAACGGGAAAGCCAGCATCCGCTGGCGCAGGCAATCGTCAGCCAGGCCCGAAGCCGGGGCATCGGCGAATTGCCGCAACCTGACGAGGTGGTGGCAGTGCCGGGGCAGGGCGTGCGGGCGCGTCTGGCGGGCCGCCAGTACCTGATTGGCAATGCCCGGATGGCCGCGGCCGCCGGCGTGGCGGTGCCTGACAAGGTGTCGCCGGAAACCACTGCGCTCTATCTGGCCGGCGGCGGACGGCTGCTTGGCTGCTTCTACCTGGCTGATGCCGCGCGGCCGGAGAGCGCGGCGGCGGTGGCGGCCATGAACCGCGTCCATCTGGAGACGGTGATGCTCACCGGTGACAATGCCGGAAGCGCGGAGGCCGTCGCCCGCAGCTGCGGAATCGACAAGTGGAAGGCGGGGTTGCTGCCGGAGGAAAAGGTCGCGGCCATAAGGCAGCTGCGCGCGGAGGGGCGGCGGGTGGCCATGGTCGGGGATGGCATCAATGACGCGCCGTCGCTGGCCAGCGCCGATGTCGGCGTCGCCATTGGCGCCGGCACCGACATTGCCATCGAGGCCGCGGATGTGGTGCTTGCCCGCTCGCGCCTGGATGATGTGGTGACGGCTTGGCGGCTGTCCTGCGCCGTCATGCGCATCATCCGCCAGAACCTCTTCTGGGCATTCGCCTACAATGCGCTATGCCTGCCGCTGGCGGCCGGGGTGTTCGAAACCTGGACCGGCTGGTCGATCCGGCCGGTCTTCGCCGCGCTGGCAATGTCGTGCAGCTCGATTTGCGTCGTATCCAATGCATTGCGCCTGCGCTGGTTCAAGTAGCGTCGGCATGGACGGCGCCACTCCGGACGGCTCCGCGCCGGAACGGGGAACCGTGGGCGTGCCGGGAGTGTGTGACCGGAAAATGACGAAATCATGGCGCAAAAAGAACCAACTCCACGAATCCAGGAGATCAACATCCAGAACCATAAAGGCCACTAAAATGTTTGTTTCTGTAGAAGAAGCCATCCAGGCAATTGCCGACGGCCAGATCATCATCCTGACGGACGACGAGTCGCGCGAGAATGAGGGCGATCTGGTCTGCGCCGGCATCCATGCCGATCCCCAGACTGTGAATTTCATGATCACCCAGGCCCGCGGGCTGCTTTGCGCAGTGGTCGGCCCGCAGGTCGCCGCGCGCCTGGCGCTGCGACAGCCTGCCGGCAACCACGATCCGCGGGGGACGGCGTTCACCCAAAGCATCGATGCGATTGCGGGAAATACCACCGGTGTGTCCGCCTTCGACCGCGCCAACACCATCGCCACCATGGTGCGGCCGGACAGCGCACCCGGGGATTTCTACTCCCCGGGGCATCTGTTCCCGCTGATCGCCCGCCAGGGCGGAGTGCTGGAGCGCGATGGCCATACCGAGGGAATCTACGACCTGGTGCGCCTGGCCGGCCTGCCGCCGGTCGGAGTGCTCTGCGAAAAGGTCAAGGAGGACGGCACGATGGCGCGCATGGCGGATCTGGAGGCCTTCAGCCGCGAGTACCGCCTGAAGATGTGCTCCGTGGCCGCAATCATCGAATATCGCCGCCGTACCGGCAAGTAGCCCGGAAATCCAATGCGACTGTTCATCTCGCTGTTCAAGTACTTCCCCTATGGCGGCTTGCAGAAGGACACCCTGCGTTTCGCCGGCGAAGCCGCCCGGCGCGGCCATGAAGTGACGATATTTGTCACCTCGTGGACGGGCGCGATGCCTGGCATCGCCGGCATCCGGGTGGAAATCGCGCCGCGGCTGCGCGCCTGGACCAACACCGGCCGGATGGATGAGTTCGGGAAGGCGGCGTGCCGGCGTCTTGCCGGAGGGGGATTCGATGTCACTTTGGCGATGAACCGCCTGCCGGGGCATGATTTCTATTTTGCGGCCGACAGCTGCATGAAGCGCTATCTCCCGCAGCACCATTGCCGGCTGTGGCGGTGGCTGTCGAGACGCTGCCATGCCATCTTGCGTCAGGAGGCCGCAATCTTCGCCCCGCCATCGCGGACGCGGGTGCTCTACATTGCGGATGCGCAACGCGAGGAATTCGCCGCCGAGTATGCTGTCGAACCGGAGCGGCTGATCGCGCTGCCGCCGGGAATGGACGAGGCCTGCCTGCCGCCGGCGTCCGCGGAGGCGCGTCTTGCCATTCGGCGCCGTTGCCGGGAAACGCTGAAAATCGCCGACGGGCAACTGCTGTTGATCACGGCCGGGAATTCGTTTGTCCGCAAGGGGATGGATCGGGTGGTCGCGGCGCTGTCGGCGTTGCCGCCGCAATGGCGCCGCCGATGCCGGGTCTGCCTGGTGGGCGGATTTGACGAATGCGCGGCGAAAAAAAGCATCCGCCGCCATGGACTGCCTGACGACGCCGTGATTTGCCTGCCCGCCCGGCCGGACATCGGTGAATTGCTGCTGGCGGCGGATCTGATGGTTCATCCCGCCCGCGAGGAGGGCACGGGAACTGTCCTGGTCGAGGCATTGGCCAACGGGCTGCCGGTGGTCTGCACCGCGCTGTGCGGCTTCAGCCCGTATGTCGCATCTTCCGGCGGAATTGCGCTGCCGTCGCCTTTTTCCCAGCCGGAGCTGAATGAGGCGGTGGAGCGCGCCCTGGAATGCCTTCCCCGGTTGCACGAACATGCCGCCGGATATGCCGCCACCCAGGATTTCTGCGCACGATCAAGGGCTGCCATCGACATAATGGAGGCGTCATGCCGCAAATGAGGCCATTTTGCCGGGATGGATGGCAGGGGGTTGTCGCCGATACGTTCATTCCGCCGGAGGATCTGGATCGATGGATCGGAATGCTGGTCGAACAGGCCGCCATCCGATATCCGTCGCGGGCGATTGCACCATGCGTATGCGATGACGGCATCCGCTGCTACGCCAAGATCCTGTTCGGGCTGGGTGATCATCCCCATGCGATCAAGCCGGCGCTCAAATGGCGGTTGCGGCCATCCCGGGCGCTGAGGGTCGCGGCGGTTTCCGCGGCGATGGCGGCGGCCGCAATCCCCTGCGCCACCGTGGTTCTGGCGGCGCGAAAACGCCCGTGGCGGCCGTTGGGATGGCCGACCGACCTTGTCGTGACTTGCGAAGTGGCGGGAAAATCGTTGCGGCAGGAGTTCAAACGGCTTCATGAACAGTCCGGAAGCCCCGAAGAAGTCCGGCGGCTGCTCGCGATGGCCGCCAGGGCCATCGCCGGATTGCATCTGGCGTCATTCGTCCACGGCGACTGCCAGCCGGGCAATTTGTTCCTGGATGAAGGGCGGGAAGGTGCGCCGATTGCCTTCATCGACAACGACCGCACCATCCGGTCGCATGCGCTCCTCCGGCGCTGGCAGGAGAAGCGCAACCTGGTCCAATTCGGCTTCGGGCTGATGGCAAGGCAGTTCGTCACTCCGGAGGAATGGCACTATTTCCTGGAATGCTATGCCCATGATCGCGGCGTGCCGCCAGCGCCGCTGCGGGAGGCGGTCGATCCCGCCCTGGAACGACGGCTTCGCCAATAGCTTGCTTCCCCCGCGGCGGAACACGCGATGGCGTGGCTATGGCGTCGGGCGGTAGATGCTTTGCAGGCTGTAGCTGCGACCAGCCAGAAAGCGGTTCAGCCGTGACTCGTAGTGATATGGCCCCTCTTCGGCCAGATCGATTGCCTCCAGGAACACTCGGTTGCTGAGAAGGCCGCTGCGCCAATGGCCGAGGGCGTTGGCGGCTTCGCCGCGGTCGACTTCAAAATCGCGGTTGCTGTCGACGATATGGCACATGGCCAGGCTCTCCAGCGGGGAGTAGTTGCGCACGAACGGGTACATTCCATGTCCGCTGATGGTCACCAGCGGCGTCCATTTGCTGAAATCGAAGCCGTCTTCGCACTGGACCAGCAAGTCGAAGGTGATGGTTTCGCCCAGGTCGAGGACGTCGTCGCGGTTGCCGATGCTGCGCAGCTGGGAGGTGAGCTGTCCGGTGAGCTCGGCGGCGGAGGTGAGTACCGTGATGCCGCTGTCAATCTTGGAGTCATATCTGGCGGACAGCGGGGGGAACATATAGCAGTCGTACATGTATACCCCGAGGGCGATGTACATCTTTTCTGGATCCGCATACCACTGGTCCAGCTCCTCCGGGGTGGTGCCGGTGATTTCATCCGGGAAGGTGGTCTGAAAATGGAACTTGGTTTCCTTGGTGCGCCTGAATGGCACATAGTGGCAGGTGAGACGCACCCGGCGCCGTCTGCCGTTCTGCTCGATGATTTCCAGGTTGTCCCAACGGCAGAGGGTGTTCTCCATCGGGATGGTGCTGAAGGTGAAGTCGCGGGCCTTGTACGTGCCATGCAGACGGTATTCCGGGCCGCCTGTCGACGGAGTGGTGCGTATCCCCTTGGAGAGCTCGTCGTGGTTCTCGAAGAAGAGCGATCTGATGTAGTAGACGCCGTCGGCGCCGAATTCGCGGATCTTGGTGCCGTCGAAGCGGATCTTGACGGTCTGGACGCCGCCGGCCTCGATGCAGTCCTTGAGGATGACCTGGCAGGGCAGTGACCGGCAGATCGGGTTGCGGTCCTGGTCGAGCAGGGTGGCGTAGGCATTGTAGGTTCCGGCGCACCCCGGGGCGACCATGACATCGAATTCCACCGCCAGGTATTCGTAGGCGGGCTGCTCCTCCGCAGAGAGTTCCTCCATGTAATCCCGGTTCAGCCGGACCACCTGCAGCGGCTGGGGTGCGAAGGCATCGGCATTCAATTCCGGAGTCGGATGCTGTGAGCCATCGCGCAGGATGGTGGCGAACACCGCATTGTCGCCGGAATCGTATTTCAGCTCAAGATTGCGCAGGGTGTAGCATCCGTCCTCGCCGCATTTGTAGAGCGGTGCGGCCTTGAACTCCAGCCGGAATTTCCGGAGGACGCCAAGGTCGTCATCGCCAACCTCGATGATGCTGGTCTGCCTGGTGACCTTGCGGCCGTCCGGCGAATACAGGTCGCCGGTAAGCAAATACCTGCCAGGGCGGGTGACGGGGGTGGATATGGTGGCATTCAATGCAGTGGCGATCCGCCTTGCCGGATCGATGGCGATCTCGAATTCGGGCGCGCCCAGCTCAATCCCGCAATTTTCGGCGGTGCGATCGCAGGAAGTGACAATCAGCGAGCAATGCATTTGCTGCCTGATGCCGTTGAAGGTGCCATTCATGTAGACGTATGCCTGGTATCTGCCGTCTTCATCCGGGGCATGCTGCGCCTCGTACCAGCCGTCCTGGACGGGACGCATGGCGATTTTGGCGGCCGGAGCGGTGAAATCCACGGCGCCTTCGGATCCTTCCCGGTATAGCTGGAGCTCAAATTCCGGCGGCGGATCCATGGCCATGCCCTCGGTGCCGGCCAGTCGGGCGCGGATGACGATGGCTTTATGGGCAAGGCTCCCGCCGGCCTCCTCGATTCGCAGCTCGAGCAAAGTGCCGGTGTTGGTCAGGACCGGACAGGCGAAATAACGGCTGCCGTTGCCATCCTGATCCTCGTCATGCTCCTGCTCCGCGGCGTATTTCAGTCCGATGGTGCTGGCCGGGATGTCGTATCGCAGCTGATAGATGCCGTCGGGGCACTCTTCCGGCAATTCGGCGACATGCATCTCCAGTCCCAGCGCATCGATTGGCACATAGGTCAATTTCACGAACTGGTCGCCATTGGGCGCCAGCAGGGTGGCAACTGCGTCCTGCGGCAGTCCGAAGACGCAGATTTCCCCGCCGCCGGCCTTGATAAGCCCGATGGGCGTGCAGACGCTTTTTCCCGGTTCGACCGGGATGCCGGAATAGCTGACGTCCCGCGAGGCGGAAGCGTGCCCCTCCGGCGATTCGTAGTTCGGAACCAGTTCGTCGATCCAGCCGCCGCGGCCTTCCGCCGCATCATCGCCCATGCCCTCGCCTTCCGCATCCTCCGCCGATGGCGCACCCCGCAAGGCAGGGATTTCATGGCCGATTTCATGCTCCAGCTCGGACGACTCCGGCAGTTCGCGCAGGCGCTGGTTCAAGAGCGCCATCACCCGCGGGGCGCCGCCATTGACGATGGCGGAGTGATCCAATTTGGGAAACGCGGCGCTTTCACGAAGCGGAGACGCCGCCATCATGGTGCCGATGGCGTCGGCGCTGGCAACCGTGACAATGCCGTCGCCATTCTTGTTGCGGTCGTCGACAGTGTCATCGTGTCCATAGCATACCCTGCCGCTGTAATAGTATGACGAGCCGCGGCGATTGCGCATCCGCCCGATGAGGGTGTGCACTTGCGCCAGCGGATTCCTGAACCTTTCATTCAGCAGCCTGCATGACTCCAGCCGCAGCGACTGCAAAGCGCGGTTGTCCGCAGTGGCAATCGGGGAAAAACTGGGGGCGATTCCTGCCAGCCGCCTTTCCGCCCAGTTCCTGGGGTTCGCCACCACATCGGCCAGCCGGCTGCCGCCGTTCGGGGTGGCAATCTGCAGCACATTCTGCACGAACTTGCATCCCCGGCCGGCGGTGTCGACCAGCACCCGGCTGTCCAGCCCGCCCTTGCTGTGGGCGATGATGTTGATCTTGGGGGCACGGTAGGAGTTGATCATCTTCCTGACCTGGCCGTCGAGAAATCTCGCATTGGCCACCGGAGTGTCGCTGAAGCTCACATCCGGCCATTCGCATGGCAGCCCCAGGGAATTCTCGCAATAACGGCGGATGGTCTGCATGCTGGCGCTGTTTTCAGTCCAGCCGTGGACCATCATTACGGGGAGGGCGGCCTTGATGGTCAGCGACTGGTAGTACTGGCCCAGAAGCCAGATGTTGTAGTCCGGCTTGTTGCCGGTGTCGACGTCGATCATGATGTGGTTTTCCGCCACATCGCCAGCCCATCGCGGCAGATTGAGGTACTCGATCGGAATCGAGAATTGCGCCTCCTCCATTTTGCGGTCGGCGCCGGTCAGGCGTTCAATGAAATGGCCGTTGATGTAAAGCTGGTCATATTCGGGGACGACGCCCTTTACGCCGCTGTCCGTGGTGATGTCGCAATCATAATTTGGCAGCCGGAGGATGGCGTTGGGCTCCATCATCCCGCTCTTGATCTGCTGGGCAATCTGCTTTTTGTCGCCGTAGTAGCGGTCGATCTTGATGACCGCCTCGTAGATGTTTTCCTTGCCCCAGCATTGATAGACCACGCCCTCGTGGTCGTGAATGAAGTCCAGGCCGTCGCCGGTGTGCTTCCCCTCCGATTCGTCGTCGGCGCGGGTGGCCGGAAAGCTCTGCGCCTCCAGCTGGCCAAGCTGCGTCGCGCCGGACAGGCCGGCCAGCGCCGCGCCGGCCGGCAGCATCCATGCCAGCATCCATGACATCGGTTTTCCCAGTGCAAACATGATAGTCTTGTCCTCTTTTTGCGATTTTGATCAGGGATGGTTTGCCTACTGCTGTTCGTGAAGCCAGCCGCCACGGGTGCTTCCGGCATGGCCGTCCGCCATCCGCCGCCAGGCGGCCTTGTCCCATTGCCAGATTCCGCCATATTCATCCGCGAGCCGCTGATTGTTGAACCGCCATTTCCTGTCATTGGCGACATGGATCCCATCCAGGGTGGCGCTGCTCTCGCTGGACTCGACGCCATAGAAAAGCAGCTGCCGCGTTTCCGGAAAATCCCAGTGGCACCAGAACGGCAGGCCGCTGGAAAGCGCCTCCGCCGGAGTGCGCATCCAAGTGCCGCCGACACAGTCGGGCAATACCCAGAAATCATCGAAAAAAGCCTTCAGAATCCGGAAATTCTCGCTCTGGTCGGGGGATGACGGCATCGACAACAGATTCCATCCCGGCTCAATTGCGCAATATAGCCTCGGAAACGGGATGCCATCGGGGGAAGTCCAGTCAATCTGGCTGGAACCGAAGATCAATTCGGTTTCGTCGGAAGTGAAGATCTCCCCGGATACGCCGGCAGTGGAATGCCAGTTTTCCGACGGGACCTGCATGGCATAGGTCAATTCTCCGTCGCTGACGGCGGGGCTGCCTTCACCATACCCCCATAGCCAGCGCAACCGCCCGCCATCGTCGTCGGTGGCGATGGTGTGGCCGTTCCATCGTGCCTTCACCAGACGGAATCCCTGCGGCCAGCTCTCCTCGATGATGAAGGCCTTGGGCAGGGACCCGTCCACGGAGTTGAACGAAACGCGCACCCTGACATTGACTACATGTCCGGGAACGGCGCTGACACACTCCAGCGCCCGCACGGCCCGCGGCTTCGACCATAGCAGTGGCGCCAGGCCGCACAGCAACATCAGCAACAATCTTCTGATCATGGCATTCTCCTCTCAAGTTGGTGGCTAAATCGGAAACTGCGCAGAACATAACGCGTGATGTTGCTATTACCAATTGATTTTCATAAAGTAATGAAGATGGTTACTTTTGGGGATTTTGGGGATTTTGCCGGATGCCCCCCCAGAAAAAGAAGCCGTCAGTTCATCTGCAAATCCAACGCCTGGGTGATGATTGCCATCACATCGTCCAGCTCAGCGAGGCTTGAGAAGGAGACCTCCACGTCGCCGTTTCCCCAGCGTCCTATTCCTGTGATGTTCCTGCAGATGCCCCTGGGGTCGTTTATCTGGTCGAATTTCGCATTGATGGCAAGGCGCAGACGCTCCCTCTGTACAGTAATGTCAACAAAGTTCGTGTCGTATTTGTAGGCAATGTAGAGTTTCTTGCACTCCCGGCGGATGTCGGTGGAAAGGCTGAGTATGCTGGAATTCAAATTGTCAAACAACATCCTCGTGTATTGATTCCACTCATACGACTCCAGTTTGTACTGCCCGTCTTCCTTCCTGGGCGGACGGTATGGAGCAGTCTGTTCCTCCGTGAGCGTCGGTCTTGGCCAGACCCTGGCTGCCGCGAAGCTGGCGATTTCCTCCGCACGGGCGTTGATTTCCTTTTCCGTCCATTGGGTGCATTGCAACACAAATGAATTGAGTTTCAGCGCGCTCTGCTTGAAGCCGCCTTCCATCTCCATCTTCTCGGAGAACGGTCGGTCGCTCATTTCCGAGTTGTATGCGGTCAAGGTCAGGTTGCCGATGGTATGGAGAAGCCGCGCATGCACGTCCTCCCAGTTCGGGCCAAGCATCTGCTTCCATTCCAGAGACAGCTTCCTGTTCTCCGGCATGATGTGCTCAATGGTCAGATTCGAGATGTCCACAGGGGATTTCGTGCCATAATTCTGGAGGCGGGACAGGACATAATGGCATCCACGGTTGCTCAACTTGTAGATGTTGCGCCCAACAAACGCCTTCCTGAATGTCGCGTCATCGGGGAACTCCTTGTAGTCCTCGCACAGCAGGAAAAACGCCTTGATGGAATTCAAGTAGTCATCCTGCCTTACCGAGGCATAGAGCCTTGAGAATGTCTTGTTGTGGGAGTTGGCCGGGATTTCACAGACACGCCGACGGAACACATAACTTTCGGCCATCCGCAGAATCTCCTCGAAGGCAGATTGCGGAATGACTTTCTCCTCAAAGTCGGCATATACCCTTAGCAGGAACGGATAGGCCACTTCCATCCGCAGGTTGCTTATCTCCTTGAAAATGCAATCCAAATCCGCATTGCCGCTCTTGGCGTAAACCATACGGGTATAGAGTTTGGCATAACGGAACAGTTCCTTGCAGAGTTCCTCCGTCTGGAGTTGGCCATCCGTCACCATGCTCTTGAAGGTCTCGTATATCTGGCTCTCCTTGGGAATATCCGACTGGACAATGGTCAGGTAGTCGCGGAAGAAATGGTCCATGTCCTCCCGGGCGTCATAGCGGAACAGATCCTCCATTGGCGACCAGTAGTCCTTGTAGATTTTGGCCTGCAATCGCACCGGAAGTCCCATCAGGACAAAGTTGCGAATCAAATCGGACTGCGTCAAATCCACGCCCGTCGAGTTCAGGCTTTCGAAAATCAGTTGCGGGTCGTCGTGTTCGCGGTCCAAGGTGATGTTCACAATCAGGAGCTTCTTCATCGCGTTGTTGATTTCCAAGGGCGTAAGTTCCCCGGCTGCAATGCGCTCCATGAAGAAACGGTAGTTCACCAGAAGGCGCGATGCCTGTGGCAGGTCTTCCTTGCCCTTTTCGTCAACGATGGCCTTGTAGATTGCCCGGTCCGATTGAATGGGCACGATTTTGTAGCGTTCCTCGTCATCGTGGTATTCATTTACTAGACCTTCTGCGTTCAACTGACGAATGTTCACGCTTTTGTCATCGGGATTCGCGGTCAGATAATCGCGCAATGCCATGAGAAGCAGGGACAAAGTGGTCATCCGCTGCTGTCCGTCGATGACCATGAAAGTCTGCACGCCAGTCGGCATGGCCGTTTCGGCGATGTTCACGATGGAGCCGACGAAGTGGCTTGGGCGCTTCTTGCGCTCCATTTCAACGATGTCCTTCCAAAGGCGTTCGCACTCCTTTTCCCGCCAACTGTAAGGACGCTGGTAGCTCGGAATGACGTACTGTTTCGTCCCGTTGAACAATTCGTAGATATTGCTTTTGCCGACCTGCATTACCCAGTCTCCTCCGAAAAATCAGTCCAATTTTCGCATTGACGAATGACCGTCTCCAGCGCTTCTTCCTGCCCTTCGGGCGGGTACTTGTGGCGTTTCAGGAGGCGTTTGACTAGCCGCCGCATGTTTGCCCTGGCGGATTCCTTCTTCTGCCAGTCGATGGTTTTGTTGCGGCGAAGCATGTCAGTCAGTTCGCGGGTCATCTCCACCAATTCCTCGTTGGTATAGAAATCCTTCACCGCCTGCGGCTTGGTGATGGCATCGTAGAAGGCAATCTCCTCCTGCGTCAGCCCGGTCTGTTCCCCCGCCTTCTGTGCGTCCATGATTTCACGGGCGACCTTCAGCAACTCCTCGATGACCTCCTCGTTGGTCAGCATTCCGTTGAGATAGGCGTGCATTGCCCGCTGGAGCATCTCCGAGAACTTCTCCGACTTCACCACATTGCTTCGGCGATAGACCGAGACCTGTTCGGCAATGAGCTTCTTGAGCAGCTCGATTGCCAGGTTTTTCTCCTTCATCCGGGCAATCTCCTCCAGGAAGTTCGGGTCAAACAGCGAGAACTCCATCTTGACATCCGCAAAGAGGTTGATGACGCCCTGGCTCTTGATGCTCTGCTTGAGCAGCTCGTTGATGCGCTCGTTGATTTCCTTGAGCGAAAGTTTCTTTCCATCGCCCGATATGCGCGTTACCATCGTACGGACGGCCTCGAAGAAGGCCGCCTCCAGCCGCTGGTCAGGCGGAACAATGCTCCGGCACAGGGACAGCGCCTGTCGCAGCATCATGCTCTCCTTGATGAAGTTTTCCTTGCGCTTCTCTTCGTGTACATCGGAAATGAAGTTCACGCCGCCCGTGATGAGACGGGCGCGATCCAGGTCACTTCCCGTGATGAATCTGGAGTAGTCGAAGCCGTGGAAGAGATTCTGGCATACCTCCAGTTTCTCCTGGAATTTCGGATAGGCGCGTGTGCCGATGTCCATGTCACCGTAGTTCGCACGGTCGCGTCCCGTATAGTCGAACATGGCCTGCTTCAGCGCCCTCGCAATGCCGACATAATCGACGATGAGACCGCCTTCCTTGTTCTGGAACACGCGGTTCACCCGCGCGATGGCCTGCATCAGGTTGTGTCCCTCCATCGGCTTGTAGACGTACATCGTGGACAGCGAGGGCACGTCGAAGCCCGTCAGCCACATATCGACCACGATGGCGATTTTCAGCGGGTCGTCGTTGTCCTTGAAGCGTTTCGCCAACTCCTCCTTGTGGCGTTTGTTGCCGATGATGGCGCGCCACTGCTCCGGGTCATCATTGGATGAGGTCATGACCACCGCCAGTTTTTCCGTCCAGTTTGGCCGCATCTCCAGCAGTTTATGGTAGATGGAAAGGGCAATGGGGCGCGAATAGGCCACAATCATCGCCTTGCCTGTCAGTTCATACTGCCGATAGTCCTCGTAGTGGTGGAGGATGTCGGTGCAGAGGGCGTCAATGGTTTTGGGAGCGCCCAGAATGCTCTCCATCCTGCCAAGTTCCTTCTTGCTTTTCTCCACTATGTAGGGCTCGGCCTGTTCCGCAACAATGTCGTATTCGCGGTCGATGTCCTTCAAGACCTCCTCATCAAGATTCAGGTGGATGACGCGGCTTTCGTAGAAGACGGGGCGGGTCGCGCCGTCCTCCACGGCCTGCGTCATGTCATAGACGTCGATGTAGTCGCCGAAGACCTCGCGGGTGTTGCGGTCACGCAGAGCGATAGGCGTTCCCGTGAAGCCGATGAAGGTCGCGTTTGGGAGGCTGTCGTGGATGATTTGCGCGATGCCCTTGGTGATTTTTCCCGTCTGGGCATTGACGCGCTCGAAGCCGTACTGCCCGCGATGCGCCTCGTCCGCCATGACTACGATGTTGTGGCGATGGGACAGGGCCTCCGAGGATTCTTCGAACTTCTGCATCGTGGTGAAGAGAATGCCGTTGGCCTCGCGGTGGAGCAGTTTCTGCCGCAAATCCTCACGGCTTCCTGCCTGTTGCGGCTCCTGCCGCAGAAACTCCTGGCACTTGGCGAACTGCCCATAGAGCTGGTTGTCCAGGTCGTTGCGGTCGGTGATGACCACGATGGTAGGGCTGTGCAGGGCATCCTGGAGCAGCCGGGCGTAGAAGACCATCGACAGTGACTTTCCACTGCCCTGCGTGTGCCAGAAGACGCCGCCCTTGCCGTCGGTCTCCGTTGCTCTGACGGTGGATTCAATCGCCTTCCGCACGGCGAAATACTGGTGATAGCCCGCGAGAATCTTGGCATCGTCGTTCTGTTCGTGCGAGAAGCAGATGAAGTTCTTCACGATGTCCAGCAATCGTTCCTTCGTGAACATCCCCTGGAAGAGCGTGCTCCAGTCGGCGAACTGGGTGTTCTCGTAGTCGCCGTCCACGGTCTTCCACATCATGAAGCGATCTTCAGGCGAGGTGATTGTCCCCGCCTTGGTCTCCGCCATGTCGCTCATCACCAATATCGCATTATAGACAAACATTGACGGGATTTCCTGCATGTAGTTGCGGAACTGGCGGTATGCCTCGGATGTGTCGGTCTCCTCCCGCGAGGGCGATTTCAATTCTATCATCACCAGCGGCAGACCGTTGACGAAGATGATGCCGTCCGCCCGCTTCTCCGACTTCTCAACAAACGTCCACTGGTTGGAGAGGATGAAGGAGTTGCGCCCCGTGTTCCCGTAATCGACCAGCTGCACACGGGTCGCCTTCTCCTCGCCGTCCTCCGAGTAGGAGACATCGATGCCGTTCTGGAGGTAGTCCATGAAAATGGAGTTGCGGAAGGCCAGCGGACCGTTTTCGATGTTGCGCAGTTTGTAGAGAGCCTCCGTGATGGCCGCCTCGCTGACGTCGGGATTGACGCGTCGGATGCTTGCTTCCAGTACAGCCGAATACAATGGATCCTCATAGTCGCGCTCTACGTCGGGACCATAGACATAGTCGTAGTCCAGCTCCTGCATCTGCTGGATGATCGCGTTCTCGTAGTTTGATTCTGTATAGGACATGGATTGCTCCGCTAAATTGCGATTTAC
>CAKUJM010000032.1 GCA_934661755.1 uncultured Lentisphaeria bacterium
ATAACGGTGGATAACGGTGGATAACGGTGGATAACGGTGGATAACGGTGGATAACGGTGGATAACGGTGGATAACGGTGGATAACGGCGGATAACGGTGGATAACGGTGGATAACGGAGGCAAACGGAGGCAAACGGAGGATAACAGGAGCAGGGGGAGGGCAGGGCATCATATGCATCCGGCCAAATATGCAAAATTCCAGTGATACGTTCTGCCAGCGGTTCTGGCGCGTGGGCTCATTCCGGAATACAATAGGAGTGCGCTGTGGATGCCGGGGAAAACAGGGGAATCCGCCATTGCCATTGTCAAGGCATTTGCAGTGATTTCCGCACCGGGGATTGATTTGCCCTCATTATCCTTCCGTGCATCACCAGCGCGGTGTCGTCAAGATGCACGCATGGCAGGTGACGCCAGCGGATCAGCTGCCGTCAGGCCACGGGTGGTTGTGTTCCGTCGGCATCGCCTCCATGGCCATCCGCAGCGGAATCTTCACAAAATCTCTTTGTTGCCAGCGGGGATGCGGGAGGGTCAGCCGCGGGGTGTCGCGCTTGACGCCATTGCAGTCGATGATATCGATATCCAGTGTCCGGGAGTGCCAATGGGGATGGCTGGCGGGACGGCCGCATTGCACCTCGATCGCCTGGGCAAGATCCAGCAGTTGTTCCGGCTGTCCATCCCATTGGCCGATGATGACGATATTGAGGAAATCGGGTGCGCCCTCCTCGCATCCGACCGCGGGATTGCGATATGGCGGCGATATTGAGGAGATCCGGAAGCCGCCCTGCCGTAGCATCGACTGCGCCTTCTCGAAGGTCGCCGCGACATCGCCGAGATTGCCGCCGAGGCTCAGGATCACCATAGCATCCGCACTCCGTTTCCGCTGATTTCAACAACCACGTCTTCGGCGCCGACCGGCAGCGGGACTGACGGGTGGATGTGTCCGAAGTGGAGATCCCATGCCGCTGGCACTCCAGCGCCGTCGGCGTATTCATGGAGGATTTCCGGGATTTCATCGCCATCATCCGCGTCGGTGAATTTGCCGAAGACGATGGCGGCAATCCCGCCAAGGATTCCCGCCAGCCGCAATTGCCCCAGCATCCGGTCAATGGCATGGGCAGGTGCGTGCACATCCTCCAGGACTAGGATCGCTCCATGCAGATCCGGCAGATGGCCGGTTCCGATCAGGCTTTGCAGGATGGTGAGATTGGCCGGGACAAGCCGTCCCGCCGCGCGTCCGCATCGCAGTGGTCTGGCGCCGTGCCACGCCGGCAGCAGCTCCGTCGTGCGCCGGGGCAGCAGCAGCTTCTCCAGCGCGGCGCATTCCCTGTCGAATGCCTCCGGCTCGCTGAAGGCCAAGTCCCATCCGGAACACACCATCGGCCCATGAATCAACCGCCGTACGCCATGGTGGCAGGCGGACAACAGCAGCGCGCAGACGTCGCTGTACCCGATGATCCAGGCACGGCTACGGCGCAATGCCGCAAAATCGACCAAATCGAGGATACGGAGGGCGCCATGTCCGCCGCGGGCGGCAAACAGCGCGTCCAGCGATTCATCGGCGGCCAGCGCATTGAATGCGTCGGCGCGTTCCTTGTCGGTGCCGGCCATGCGCCGGAACGGCAAAAAAGCCGGTCCTTCCACCAGCTTGATCCCGGCCTCGCGCATCGCGGCGGCGCCCGCCGAATAGCGAAGCGGATCCGGCATCGAGGAGATGGCAAATATTCCGGCCTTGGCAATCGGGAAGGGCATGATTGCAGCGGGCTTTACGCGGACACGATTTTTGCGGTGGTCACATAGCCGTCCCAGGGGCAGTTGCGGGCGCGGCAGCGCCAGGTGCGGCAATCGATGACATCATGGCATTCCAATAGCGCCTCGAAGCATCCCGTCGGCGGCTGGATGCCGAGGATTTCGGCGGGGCCGTCGATGAAGCGCCTCAGCAAGTCGTCGAGGGTCATCATGCCGCTGCTCACCAGCAGGGTATAGGCGACGGGGAAGGCGGCCTCCAGCCCGACGATGCCGTTGGGCGATTGTCCGGCCGGCAGGGCTTTTTCTTCGGCGGCGTGCGGCGCGTGGTCGGTGGCGATTGCGCTGATTATGCCGCTGGCCACGGCGGAGAGCAGCGCCTGGCGGTCGGTCTCGTCGCGCAATGGCGGCGCCATCCGGGCGTTGCCGCCCCATTTTTCGACGGCGTTGCGGGTGAATGCGAGGTGGTGCGGGGTGGCTTCTCCGGTGACGCCCAGGCCGTCCCGGCGTGCCGCCGCCAGCAGTTCGACGCTTTCGCGGGTCGAGAGGTGCTGGAGATGGATCCGCACTCCAGTCTCGCGGGCCAATTCCAGATCGCGCGTGGCGAAATCGATTTCACCCCGGCGCGAGCATGCGGGATCCTCGCAATGGTCGATCAGCAGCAGGCCCGACTGGGCGGCACGCCAGGCGACCTCGCGCATTACGCCGGGATCCTGCGGAGTGGTGCCGTCGTCGGACAATGCGATGACGCCTGCGGCCTTGAGGGCGTCGGCATCCACGGGGGTGCGTCCGTCGCGGCCGGTTGTCATGGCCGCGCACTGAATCACCGGGATGGCGGCCTTTTGCGCCAGCAGTGACTGCACATGGAGAAAATTCTCCGGGGAATCCACGGCCGGGGTGGTGTTGGGCATGGCGACTGCCAGCCCGAATCCGCCGGCCTTGGCGGATGCCGTCTCGCCGGCGATATCGCCCTTATGGGTCTGTCCCGGCTCCCGCAGGTGGACATGCAGATCTATCAGTCGTGGCAGTTGCATGGCGTGTCGTCAGATTCAGGAAAACGATGGCGGAGGATTTGCCAGCGCAGGGATGTCCGGGCATAGCCTGCGAGCAGTGCGTCGGCATCTGCGGTATGCGCCAGCTGTTCGATTTCATCGTCGGTCGCATGGAAGAGCGCGGCGTTGGCGGCCCGCAGGTCGCCGTGGAAGTGGTGCAGCAGCGCCCTTCGCGCATGACGCACCGTCCGGAGCATGGCGGCCAGCCGCAGTGCCAGGAAGGCGAATACCGCGCCCATGACTGCCCAGCCGATCCAGGCGGGGAGGCCGGGCAGGGCCCATGACCGCGCCAGCTGGTAGGCGAATTGGAAAAGCGCGGCGCCGAGGAACAGGAACACGTCGCCCTGGGAACGGAAGACGCCGCCGGCGATCCGCCGGAATGCGCTGGTGGCGGTCTGGTAGGCGATCAGCTCCTCGTATTTTTGCGACTGCACGCCCACCCGGGCGACATGGCAGAGCTCGTGCGCCAGCAGTTCGTCACGCTGATAGAAGAGCCAGCGCTTGCGGGTCTTGAAGCTATGCCGGATGATGAACAGCGCAAAGAACTCGGGGAAGAAATAATAGGCGCATCCGCCGAAGAGGCCGCTGAATCGCGGATTGAGGAAGAACCCCGGCACCCAGTCGCACCGGAAGCCATAGAGGGCGTCGGTGCGGTTGCAGGGCTCCTCGAAAACCGCCTCCGGGATTTGCGCATCACGGTCAACCGTCACATCCTCGACGGTGAATTCGCCCTTTTGCTGCAATGCCGACTCCATCTGGGCGAGGTTCCGGTTCAGCTCAGTGAGGCGCGCGGCGAATCCGGCCGCATCCTCCTCCGGCGCCGGCGTCAGCCCACGGGCGTCCAGCCGGGAGAGCGCCTCCATGTCGCCGGCGGCGGCCATGGCGATGACTTTGGGGGGAATCTGCGGCATTGGCGTATTGCGGTGTCAGCGGTGTCGGTCGGCGTCGTGCTAGACCAGGCTCAGGAATTGCAGGCACTCGCGGGTCCAGGGGTGGTTTTCCGCCAGGCCGATCCCGTGGTTGCAGCGGTCGTAGAGGTGCAGCTGGAAGGGGATGCCCAATTGGCGCAGTCGCAGCGCGTAGTGGATGCTGTTTTCGCAGGGGACGCCGGTGTCCGGCGTGGTATGCCAGATGAATGCCGGCGGGGTATTGGCGTCGGCCGACAGCTCCATTGAGACATGCCGCCGCAGCTGTTCGGATGCGCCGTCGGGGAGGATTTGCGCCACGCATGAGTGCGACCACGGGGCCACGGTGGAGATCACCGGATAGCACAGGATGGAGAAGTCGGGGCGTCCAAGGCCGGCCTGGCCGGGCTCGGACGGCTGGCGGTGGCCCTCTTCGTGCAAAGTCGCGCACATTGCCGCCAGATGGCCGCCGGCGCTGGATCCCATCACACCGATCTTATGCGGGTCAATGCCAAACTCGTCGGCGCTGGCGCGGACCAGGCGCACTGCCCGGGCGGCGTCCGAGAGCATCGCCTGCCAGTGGAAACCATTGACGGCCAGGCGGTAATTGACCACAAACGCGGTGTATCCATGATCGCGGAGCCATTCGGCGTAGGCTGCGCCCTCATGCGGCGCCAATACGCAGTAGCCGCCGCCGGGGTAGACCACCACGGCCTTGCCATTGCGCTTCCAGTCCAGCGGACGGTAGGCGCGGATGGTAGGCCAGGTGGCCGGATCCAGATGCCCCTCGCAGAATGGCGGTTCGCCATCCCATAGCATTGCTTCCTTGTCGGCGGGGATGTTCATTTTTTTTGCTCTCCTTCCAGAAAACCATCCGGTGCGCCACCACCGGTCACATGCTCTCCAGGGTGTCGATGGTCATGGCGTGGAGGCCATCGCCGATGATGTCGCGCACCGTCCGGCAGAGGGCGATCCGGGCGCGCCGCAATTGGCCGTCGCCGGCGTTCTTCACCGGGCAATGGTTGTAGAATGCGCTGAAGTCCTTGGCCAGATCAAGCAGATATGCCGCCAGCACCGATGAATCCAGGTCGTTGGCGGCCTTTTGGACGGCGTCGGCGTATTTGGCGCAGCGCAGCGCCAGGCGGCGTTCCGATGGCTCCCGCAGCAGCGCCCAGTCGACGGGGCCATCGCCATTGGCGGCCTTCGACAGCTCCGGTTGCCGCAGCATGGAGGCGATCCGGGCGTAGGCGTAGAGCACATACGGGCCGGTGTCGCCCTCGAACTTGATGGCGGCATTGGGGTCGAACATGATGGTGGTGCGCGGCGAGACCTTCAGCAGCATGAACTTAAGCGCAGCCATGGAGATGACTGCGGCGCGCTGCTCCAGATCCGCCGGGGCGGCGGCGCCCTCCGGGACGCGTGACAGCGTGGCCTCGCGGGCCAGCGCCGCCATTTCGTCGAAGAGGTCGTCGGCGTCGACCACGGTCCCCTCGCGTGACTTCATTTTCCCGCTGGGGAGATTGACCATGCCGTAGGCCATGTGGGTGAGATGCTCGGCCCATGGATACCCCAGCGCCTTGAGGATGCTGAACAGCACCTTGAAGTGGTAGATCTGCTCGTCGCCGACGACCCAGATCTGCTGGTCGGGTTCATAGTCGCGCTGTTTGAGCAGGGTGGTGCCGATGTCCTGGGTGATGTAGACGCTGGTGCCGTCGGATCTCAGCACGACCTTGGTTCCCAGCGACGGGTCCTTGAAGTCGATGATGGTGGCGCCGTCCGCGCGCCTGGTGAAGACGCCGCGCGCCAATCCGTCGGCGATGATGTCCTTTCCCAGCTTGTAGGTCTGGCTTTCCAGGTAGAGGTGGTCGAATTTGATCCCCATCCTCGCGTAGGTCTGGGCGAATCCGTCGAACACCCACGCATTCATCTTCCGCCACAGCTCCCGCACTTCGGGCACCCCGGCTTCCCAGTCCTGGAGCATTTTGGCGGTGGCCTGGCCGATTTCCGTCTTGAGGAAGAGCGCGTCCTTGTCCTCGGCGGCCAATTCCGGATGGGCCTTGCGAAGCTCGTCGAGCTGCCTGGTCAGCTCCTGGTTGTAGCGCACATAGAAGTCACCGACCAGGTGGTCGCCCTTCCTGCCGGCCGATTCCGGGGTGGCGCCATTGCCGAATCGCTGGTAGGCGATCATCGACTTGCAGATGTGGATGCCGCGGTCATTGATCAGATTGACTTGCACGACCTGATGGCCGGCGCGCTTGAGGATGGCCGCGGTGCACATTCCGATGGCGTTGTTGCGGACATGCCCCAGGTGCTGCGGCTTGTTGGTGTTCGGCGCCGAGAACTCGATCAGGATCTTCCGCCGGCGCTCTTCCGGCAGGGCCACTGACGAGAGCAGCGCGGCTTCGTCCGCCACGGTGTCGCGCATGAGCGCCGACGGCTTCAGCGTGATGTTGATGAAGGCCTTGGCGACTTGCGCCGATGCGACATCCGGGTGCGTCCCCAGAAATTGCGCGGCCTTTTCAGCCAATTGCATCGGATTGGCGCGCAGTGGCCTGGCCAGCGGGAAGCACGAGATGGTGACATCGCCGTCGAATCCGGCGGGGCATAGTTCGGCCGACGGCATCGGCGCGCTGTCGCCAAAATTTTCGCAAAGCCAACTATGCAGCGAGTCAATGAACTGGAATTTCATGATCGGAAGGGGGGTGTTGATTTTTTTCAAATGCGGCCGCCGGCCGCTTCCGCGCCATCCCGCCGGATGGTGCCGGAACGTCCATGGCCGTCCAGTCCCTCGCAGGCGGCGAATTGCTCCAGCGCCGGCAATTCCTTCTCCAGCGCCTCATGGCCGTACTTTACCAGCGAGGTCCGCCGGAAGAATGAGTCCGCAGTCAGTCCGTTGAAGTACTTCCCGGTGCCGCCGGTCGGCAGCACGTGGCTTGGTCCGGCGATGAAGTCGCCCACGGGCTCCGGCGTCCAATCGCCGATGAAGATTGCGCCCGCGGCCTTGATCTGCGGCGCCAGCGCCTCCGGGTTGGCCACATGCAGCTCGAGATGTTCCGGCGCGTACTTGCCGGCGATCCGCGCCGCTTCCTCCAGATCACGGGCTTCGACCAGGAAGACGCCGTTTTCCAGAACCTTCGGAATGCAGAACTGCCGCTTGAGCATGGCGGATTGCCGCAGCACTTCGCGTTCGGTGCGGCGGAGGAGTTCCCGGGAGGTGCTCACCAGCACCGCCTGCTCCCGTCCGGAGCCGTGCTCGGCCTGCGCCAGGATGTCGGCGGCAATGAAGGCGGGATTGGCGTTGTCGTCGGCGATTATCATCACCTCGGAGGGTCCGGCCACCAAATCCAGGGCGACGCTGCCGTAGACCCGTCGTTTGGCGGCGGCGACAAATGCATTGCCCGGACCGCAGATCTTCTCCACTTGCGGAATCGACGCCGTGCCATAGGCCATGGCGCCGATGGCGTACACTCCGCCCAGCCGATAGACCGCCGTGGCGCCGGCTTTGCGGCAGGCATAAAGAATCGCCGGATTCACGCTCCCGTCCGCCGCCGGCGGTGTGCAGACGATGATCTGCGGCACGCCGGCCACCGCGGCCAGCGTGACAGTGTGGCATACCGTTGAAATCAGCGGCGCGGTCCCCCCCGGGACATAGCATCCCACCCGGTCGAGCGGGTGGAATTGCTCGCCCAGGACCACCCCCGGGCGGGGGGAATAGCTCCAGTCCTGCGGCAGCCGCCGGCGGGAGAAATCGCGGATATTCCCCACTGCCAGATCGATCGCGTCACGGGTCCGGGCGCAAATCCGCGATGCGGCGGCGTCCATCTCCGCCGCGGACACCGCAAATTGCTCCGGCGTCAGCGACACATGGTCGAATCTTGCGGCATATTCCACCAATGCGGTGTCGCCGCGGGCGGCGACATCATCCAGGATGGCGGCGGCGGCCTCCTCGATTTCCGGACTGAAAGCCGCACGCCTCAGCATCGCGCCAAGCTGTGACTCAAAATCCGCTTCATTCCGGTAGAGAATCTTCATGGGGCAGGGTAGTGGAAGCAGTGGGTGGAGTGTAAAAAGTCAGGATATTATGGGGCCGCATCCCCCGCAGTCACAGCCGCCGTCATCGCGGTGATCGCCGGGGTCGTCAAAAAGCCGGATGTTGTCGCCGACCTTCACCATGCAATAGAACTCGGCGTCCTTGAGCAGTCCGGTGCCGTCGTTGGGGGCGACGGTCGGCAGGGCGCTGGCGGGGACCGTGAATATGCTGCCCTGCGGCGACATCAGATGCAGATGGCCCTCCTCCAGGTGTGCGCGTCCGCGCAGGCATCGGCACTGGACCCGCCCGGAGGCATGGTCAATCACCTTGACGAATACCACGCAGAATCGCCGTCCTTCAAGATATTCGAGGTTGTACATGGCGCGGTCGCGGTTGCGGGGCAAAGCAAAAGAGCCGGCCTGGGCAAGGCGTTGCTGCACAGGTCGGCTCGAACTCATGCCGAGCTGGGCTGTAAACCAGGGCGCCGGCCCCGTAAATCCCATGGCCTTCGCGCCTTCCTGGCCAGCTGGCGCAAAAAGGCTGCGGAGGCCTTTGCGGATCTACGGGAGGCGCACTAGCATCCCAGGCGTTTCTTCAGGGCATCGAACTCGTTGCGGATGGCGGCCGGCAGATGGGTGCCGAACTTGTTCAGCCAGTCCTCGAACTGCGGCATGGTGGACTTCCAGCCCTCCTTGTCGACGCTCAGCAGGATCTTCTGGTCTTCCGCGGGGATGTCCAGGCCGCTGAGGTCAAGCGCGCCCTCTTCCGGCAGGAAGCCGATTTCGGTTTCCTTGGCAGCGCCCTTGCCGTCGCAGCGCTCGAAGATCCACTTGAGGACCCGGCTGTTGTCGCCGTATCCCGGCCACAGGAAATGGCCGTCCGCACCGCGGCGGAACCAGTTGACGTAGAAGATCTTCGGGAGCTTCGCGCCCGGGTTGCCGGTCTCCATGTCCAGCCAGTGCTGGAAGTAGTCGCCCATGTTGTATCCGCAGAAGGGCAGCATCGCCATCGGGTCGAAGCGGAGCTGTCCGGCGCCGCCGAGGGTGGCGGCGGTCATCTCGGAGGACATGGTGGCGCCCATGAAGACGCCATGCGCCCAGCTGCGGGACTCGTTGACCAGCGGAACGACGGTCTTGCGGCGGCCGCCGAAGAGGATCGCGGAGATCGGCACGCCCTCCGGGTCTTCCCATTCCGGGGCGATCACCGGGCACTGGCGCGCCGGGGTGGTGAAGCGGGAGTTCTTGTGGGCGGCCGGGCCGTGGGCGGTGGCCTTGGTCCACGGACGGCGCAGCCAGTCGACCACCTGTCCGGGGTCGTCGACATCGCTGTCTTCCCACCACACGCCGTAGTCGGCGGTCAGCGCGGTGTTGGTGAAGATGGTGTTGCCCTTGTTGATGGTCTCCATGGCGTTCGGGTTGGACTTCATGGAGGTCCCGGGCGCGACGCCGAAGAATCCGGCCTCCGGGTTGATGGCATGGAGCATGCCGTCCTTCTTGCTGATGCGCATCCAGGCGATGTCATCGCCGATGGTCTCGACCTTCCAGCCGGGCAGGGTCGGGCGCAGCATCGCCAGGTTGGTCTTGCCGCAGGCGCTCGGGAAGGCGCCGGTGACGTACTTGACTTCGCCCTCCGGCGAGGTCAGCTTGAGGATCAGCATGTGTTCGGCCATCCAGCCCTCTTCGCGGGCGATGGCGGTGGCGATGCGCAGCGCGAAGCACTTCTTGCCCAGCAGCGCGTTGCCGCCGTATCCGGATCCGAAGGAGATGATCTCGCGGGTCTCGGGGAACTGGCTGATGTACTTCTTCTCGACCGGCGCGCACGGCCACGGCACGTCCGCCTGGCCGTCAGCCAGCGGATAGCCATTGGAGTGGACGGCCTTGACGTATTCGTGGCCATTGTCGATCCGGTCCATGATCACGCTGGAGACGCGGGTCATGATGGTCATATTGACCACGACATACGGGGAGTCGGTGATTTCAATGCCGTATTTGGCGATGTCGCTTTCCGGATTTCCCATCGAGAACGGGATCACGTACATGGTGCGGCCCTGCATGCATCCGGCGAAGATCTTGTGGAACTCGGCCTTCATCTCCTCGGGGGACTTCCAGTGGTTGGTGAAGCCGGCGTCCTCTTCCTTCTCGGAACAAATGAAGGTGCGCTCCTCAACACGCGCGACGTCGCTCTTGTCGGACCGGGCCAGGAAGGAGTGCTGCGGGTTGTTCAACTTGATGAAGGTGCCGGTTTTGACCATCAGGTCGCAGAGACCGTCGTATTCCGCCTGGCTGCCATCGCAGATGACGACATCTGTCGGGGTGCACAGGTCAATCCAGCCTTGAAGCCAAGCTTTCAGCTCGGTATTCTTCAACTCATTAACTTTCATTTGTCTGACTTCTCCTTGGGAAGCGGGGAATACATCCGGCGCGTGATGCGCCGGACAGCGAAACATGCGGTTAATATAAATCCGGACGCGGACTTTTTTTATCATCTGGCGAAAAGTTGCCGGGGACGGAGGTCGCCTCCGCAGCGGTTATATTTCCCCTGAATCCGCGAGGCCTTCCGACATCATCCTGCGATTTTCCATGTTTGATTCCCATCTGCATTATGCGGCGCTTGCCCGGGAGCAATGGCTTCAGTGGCGGGAAGCGGGGCTTTCCGGCGCCATCGGCTGCACCGCCCGGCCCGCCCAGTGGGCGATGCCGCCCGGGTATCCCGC
Organism: uncultured Lentisphaeria bacterium; assembly: GCA_934661755.1. GTDB lineage: Bacteria > Verrucomicrobiota > Lentisphaeria > Oligosphaerales > Oligosphaeraceae > CAKUJM01. Next base: position 10,444 of record CAKUJM010000032.1, read on the forward strand.
GGGGTGGGATGGCCTGCAGATTGCGTGGGGCGTCCATCCGTGGTTCGCCCGGGAGGCGGACGGGGAGGCGCTGGCGCGGCTGGAGTGCGCGCTTCGTTCCGATGGCGCCCTGCAGGTTGGCGAAATCGGCCTGGATTACGTCCGGATCCATCCGCTTGCGCCTGAGCGCCAGATCCAGTGCGCGGCCTTTGAGTCACAGTTGTCGCTGGCGGATCGGCATGGCCGCATTGCGGTATTGCATGTCCGGAAGGCCTGGGATGACTTCTTCGCCATCATGGAGCGCCATCGCGGATGCCATGCCATCGTCCATGGCTTCTGCGGCAGCGTGGAGCTGGCCCGGCGGATTCTGAAGGACCTGCCCAATTGCGACATCTCCTTCGGGGCGTCGCTTTGCAATCCGAATGCGGTGCGGCTGCGGGCGGCGGCGGCAATCGTGCCTGCATCGCGCTTCCGCACTGACAGCGACTGGCCCTTCCGCGGCGGCTTCACGCCGGTGGACTGCGCGAGGCTGTCGCCGGAACGCCTGGTGCGGGATGGGGAATCGGATCCCCGCCGTTCCCCTTGAGTCCGGATCACGGGGCGGGGGTTGGCATTTGGTTTTCCTGTTTGCGCCTCCGGTAGGCTCCGGGGGTGATTCCGTAGTAGGCGCGGAAGGCGTTGTACAGGGCAAGCGGGGAGCCATAGCCGCATAGCGGCGCAATCCCCTTGACGGGCAGCTCCGTCTCCGAGAGGAGCTGGCATGCCTTTTCCATCCGCTGCCGGATGAGGAAGGCGCGGGGGGTGCAGTCCAGAAAATCCCGGAACAGCCGGTCCAGCCCGGCGCGCGAGAGCCCGACCGCCAGCGACGTCTCCTCGATTCCGATATTTTCCCCGCAGTTGCGCTTGATGAACTCGATGGCCTCGCGCAGCTGCGGATGGGACACGGCCAGGGTGTCCGTGCTCATGCGCGAATATATCCGATGCGGCATGGTGTAGATGAAGCTCTCCGGGACGAACTCGTTGTTGAGCATCCGGTTCAGGGTATCCATCAGCATGACTCCGGCGTCCATGAGCTCCCCCACCACGCAGCTGGTCGGGGTTGCGGAATATTCCTGCGGAAGAGGCGCATCAGTATTGCAGAGGACGGCGACATCCCGGGGGACCACCAGCCGCAACTCCGCCAGAACCCGGTAGACTCTGGGCAGATGCCGCGGAGTGCTCAGATAAAGCGCGATCGGCTTTGGCACCTCGCTGAAGAAGGCCCGAAGTTTCTGCAGGGACTTTTCGTAGTCGTCAATCATCCCCGGCTTCTGCCCGGGATTCCACCAGCAGGAAAAGCAGCTGAGGCTGCGCCTTTTCAATTCGGCGATGATTGCGTAGTTGGAGTCGTGGGGCCTGTCCGGATCGCCGCCCGGCCATAGACGCTCGGCCGCCAGCGCATAATTCTGGAATCCCTTCCCTGCGAAGTAGTCGGTCACCAGCCTTGCCAGCCTCGCGGTGTCGCAGCAGACGCAGCGGATGTTCTTTTTCGGGTCGAGACGTCGCGACACCACTGGAGTGCTGTCGAAATTCCGGATCTGCCGCAGCTGTCGCAGCGAGAAGAAGTCGGAGATGACGCCGTCGCCGCTCCAGTTCCTGGGGATGCATTCGCCGCAGCATTCCAGCTGCCAGCCGTATTTCTGCGCCTGGATGTACAATGTCTGGAGCAATCGGTCCGACGGAAGGCGCAACGCGCACAGTATCTGTTTCATGGCGGGTTTTCCATTTGGATCACATGGTGTGGAGATGGCGACGTGTCGTTTTGCAAACTATATGTTTTTTCTTTGTTTAATATATTGTTTAGTGGGATGTTTTCAAGTAAAATATGGGGGACGCCGGAATCAGCGGCATGATGAAAAGGAGAAGCAAATGGATTGCCTTGGCCAGATAACCTACTTTGACAACTACGGTAAAGAGCAGTGCGAGATGATTTGCGGCGAGAATGGCTGGGTCATCGCCGCCGGCACTGCAAGAAGCCATCGGCTTGGAATGGAGATCCCCTTCCGCGAGCGTGACGGGCGGCTCTGCATTCCGCTGGGTGAGCTTTATGAAAACGGCCGCTGCCGCCTCAAGTCAATCATCCCGTTGCCGTCATATCTTTCCGGGGTGGAGGGCGATGGCGGCGAGCTGATTCTTCCCTACGGTTCCGGCGCAGTGGTCCGCCATGCCGGCCATGAGGCGAAGGAGCAGCTGATTGGTCTGTTCTTCCCCTGGGGTGCGGTCGGCTTGATGTCCCTTTTCGCCATGCGCCGCAATGGCCGGGTCAGGACAATCATCGTGGATGGCGGCCGGTGCGATGCGCAGATGCGCCTGCGCACAAATTATGGCGAAGGGCATTGCTACGAACTGGGAATCCTGTTCCAGGTACGCGACTTCCAGTCCGACGAGCCGTCCCGGGAGACGATCTGCCTGATCACCGGCGAATGCGCCAACATCGCCGACGCTGCAAGAGGCTACCGCGAATACATGTGCAGCACCCGTGCCATTCCCACGCTTGCGGAGAAGATCAAGTCCAATCCGGTATTGGAACACAACAGCCGGAGCCTGGCCATGCGCTGCCGCCTTGGCGTGAAGGAACTCCCATGCAAAATCCCCGACCAGACTCCGGACAACCTGCCGCCGTTCCGGAAGTTCATGAGCTTTGCCGACATCCGCACGATCGCCGACGAGTGCGCCCGCCAGGGGCTCTTCCCGCTGGACTGGTGCCTAGTGGGCTGGAACTACGGCGGCCATGACGGCGCATTCCCGCAGCTATTCCCCGTCTGCGAGCAGCTCGGCGGCGAGGCGGAGCTGCGGAAGACCATCAAGCACCTGAAGGGCCTGGGGTATGCAATCGGACTCCATGACAACTACGTCGACGGCTATACTCTTGCGGACAGCTTCCGCTACACCGACGTCAATCGGGAGCATGACGGGAGCATGTCGCTCAACCAGAAGCTGGGTGGCGGCCAGGCGTATATCGTATGCCCGGAGATGGCCTACGAAAATGCCCGTAGGAATGTGGAAAAGGTCAAGACGCTGGGCGCCAACGGGATCTACTTCACCGACGTCTGCACGGTCTGGCCCCTGATGAAGTGCTATGACCGCCGGCACCCGCTTTCCCGGACGCAGTGCGCAAAGTGGCGTGGCAGGTTGCTCCGGCTGCTGCGGGACAGCTTCGGCGCGGTCATGTCCGAAGGCGCCCAGGACTGGGCGGTGGCCTCCTACGACCGTTGCTATGACCTGATCGACACTCCCGCATATCCCGGCTGGTGCGATTATGAGATTCCGCTCTACCAGATGGTCTGGCATGGCGTGCTTGTCTACAATACCTACCGCGGGGACATCAACACCTATCCTGGAGACCGCACCTATCTGCGCAATCTCTCCTTCGGCGGGCTTCCGACAATCTACTGGCATTACATCTTCAATCCTGCATGGACCGCCGAGGGTGGATGCGACCCGAACAAGGATCTGCGCTATGATCCCGGAACCCTGGAGGAAAAAGTCCGCGCGATCAAGTCGGTCGTCAGCGATGTCAACCGCATGGAGGTGTTGCGCACGGCATTCTTCACGGACTACATCCGGCACTCGCCGGCATTGACGCAGTCCTGTTTCTCAAACGGCCTGAGCCTCTACGCCAATTTCGGCGAGGAGGACGCGGAGGTGTCCGGAAGGGTCGTCCCCGCCGGCGATTTCGCGATTTTCTGAGTGTCCCGGCGGTGCGCCGGAGATGCGTTTTTCTTCGTTGGACAACAAGTTGTTTTTTTTCGAGGCGAGGACACAAAATGGAGAAGCAGTTATTCTGGACATGCCGGGCGTTGCTTGCGGCAATTGCGGTGTTGGCGTCGTCTTTTGGCATCTGTGCCGAGGACGGGGGCATCACGCTGGACTGCGGCACGGCGACGGTGCATTTTTCCGCGCAGACCGGCGCGATTGAAAAGATCACGGCGCGGGGCGGCAGGCAGATCCCTGTCCGCAGCGCCCAGGACGGGCTTTTCATGCTGGAGGGCGATCTGCGCACGGCGCGTGCGCATGTCTGTTCAAAATCCATTGTTCCCGGAAATGCGCCATGCCGGATCGACAAACAGGATGGCAAGCTGACAGCGGTATACATCCAGGGCGGCGCCGAGGTCCGGGTCGAGGCCTCCGGCGGAGACGGCTTCCTTGATCTGCGGGCCGAAGTCTGGAATCACAGCGTGCCGTTTGTGGTCAAGCGGGCGCATGTCCCCGGGAAGCTCGTCCTGGGGACCGATTCGCTGCGGCGGGTGGTCATGCCGGGAAATGCGATGCAGGGATGCGGCCTGGCTTTTGAAAAGGATTTCTTCCTGCCGCAGCGGGAGGCCTCCTGGGTCCGGCGCGACGGCGGCCCGGATGCCTATGAGCGCCTGTTCGGCGGGAAATGCATGAGCCTGAAGGCGCATCAGGTCGATGACGCCAATCTGAAGGTCGCCCCGGCGGGCGCTGCGATATTCCCGGCGGCGCTGGCAGAGGAGGTCAATCGGCTGAAGCGGAAGGTCACCCGGGCCTCCGCGGCCGGACAGTACGACGAGATCCTGATCGACTCCCCGAACGGACCGTTCCTCTCCATGTCAAGCCTTGGCGGGAAGGGCCGTATCGGCCGCTTCGGAACCTGGCAGGTGTTCAATGACTTCAAGTACTATGACCAGAATGGGAAGGTACTCTACGTCGAGCCGGTGAAGCATGTGATCGCATCGCGCGCCGCCATGGACGAAGGCCGCCGAAAAATCGTGCTGTTCGATCTGAAAAACGGTCCGCCGGTGGGAGTCTACGCGAAAATCCCGGTGTCGAAATGGCGGGAGGAATTGGGCGGCTTCGCGAAGGCGAACGGCCTGGAGCTTATTTCGGCGGAGTCGCCGGAGGCGATGCTCGGTCTGCTCCGGAATCCGGAGGTGCTCGCAGTTGTCAATCCCTACGGCGAGGGACTGCCGGTCGGCGACGGCGGCCGCATGCAGATGGTCGAGGCCATCCGCGACTATGTGAAAAATGGCGGATACTGGCAGGAGACCGCCGGCTTGAGCTTCTGGAGCGAACTGGCCGCGAAGAAATTCCTTGACTATGAAACCGAGTACCCCTCCGCGGCGGCGGATCTTCAGCACGCCGATCTTGACGGCATCGGCATGTCGGTCTATTCCGTCCAGCCGCTGCCGGAGAAGGCCTGGGACCGCGGCTTCATGCTCCAGGCCAGCAATCTGCGCTGCCGGGGCACGGAAGAAGGCGCAGTCATCGACCGGGATTTCATGGTGTGGATCCCGCAGGGCGGGAGCTGGAAGTCGCCGGTCGTGCGGATCCGCTTCGGGAACGTGGAGGACAATATCGGCTGCTATGTGACCGAAACCGGCGTCCGCAGGAAGCTTGAGGACAAGATGCCTCCGGAGCTGCTCAAGGCCTTCAGGGAGTCGCTGCTGGTCAGGGGCGAGGGATATGACTTCCGCTATACGCCGGAGGTGATCGACGCGCTGCCGGTGCCATGCCTGCTTCATGTGGAGGCCTACATGCGTGCCGGGTTCGACCTTAGCTACCCGGACCATTTCCCGTTTGCGCCCCACTACGACAAGCTGCCGTCGATCACGAGGCAGCTGGAGAAGACCGGCCGTTATGTGATGCCCTACTCGAACTCGAGCTTCTGGTGCGAGACCACCCCGCGTCCGCCGACATTCGCCAAGGCGGGCATGGCGCCGCTGCTGCGCGGGATCGACGGCAAGCCGAACCGCGAGGTCTACGGCTGGGGCAGCAACCCGAACCAGGGCTTCACCACCTGCCTCTGGCATCCCGAAGTGCGTCGGGCCAACGACAAGACCATCCAGGATTTCAAGACGATTTTTCCGGTGCCCATCCTCTTCCAGGATCAGGTCGGGGTGCGTCTGAACCTCTATGACTTCAATCCCGCAGCCCCCGACCCGGCGGCAAGCTACTGCACCGGGCTGATCTACCAGGCCATGACCGATGCCGCGCAGATCCCGATCACCACCGAGGGCGGCTACGCCCATCTTGCGAATGCGGAATCGGGGTTCTACGGCATGGCGTTCAGCCTGATCCCCACGCTGCATCGCGGCTCGGCGATGAAGGACTACACCGTCTGGCCCGCCGGGCAGTGGAGGATCTTCCCCATGGCCCAGCATGTCCTTCACGGATTTGCGCTGATGGGAAACCATAATTTTATGGGGTACTTCTACAACATGGAGTGCCTCAGCTGGAGCCTGGGGATGGGGTATTCGCTGATGTACCGGCCGGACCATGAATTCCAGAAGTCGAAGATCACCCTGATCCTTGAACCGGAACGCTACAGCTGGATGCACTTCCTTGCCGCCGTGCAGAAGCATGTGTGCGCGCCGATTGTCGGAGTGCCGCTGGCGCACTTCGAACACGTGCGGCTGCACGGCAGCGACAGCGGGATCATCAGGACCCGCTATGGAGAGCAGCGGATCGTCGCCAATCTCAACGGGGAGCCGCTTGCCGTCTCGGAGGACACGGTCATCGCCCCGCATGGCTTCCATGTGTCGTCGCCGGATCTGCGGGCGGGATATCTTGCGAAGTGCGGCGGCAACGACTTGGCGGAGGAGCCGTCGGCGTTCATCTGCGCCAGGAAGGGTGGCGAGCATGTCGTGGTCGTCTATGCCGCGCCCGGCGCACGCTGCACTGTCGAGCTGCCGGATGACGGCGATTTCGGGTGCCTCCTGCTGGAGGATGGCCGTAAAATCGCCTGCCAGACCCGCGGGCGGCATGTGAGCTTCAATGCCGTGCCTTCTTCGCGATTCCCGGATTACCGGGGACGGCAGGTGCTGAAGGGCACGCTGCAGAAAAACTGACCCCGCGAATCCATCGCGCCGTGCCGGCAGCCGCGCAGCCTAAAATAAGGAAAGGAGGAAAAAATGATCCGTGCCGATAAACGGTTTACTCTCATTGAGCTTCTCGTGGTGATCGCCATCATCGCCATATTGGCCAGCATGTTGCTGCCGGCCCTGGGCAATGCCCGGGAACGCGCCCGGGGCATCGTGTGCAGCGGCAATTTGCGCCAATGCGCACAGGTGCTTATATCTTATGGCATGGACAACAACGACACCTTCATCGCCCAGGGCAGCGCCCCGGACTACCGCGGCTGGGCGTTTTTCGCCCTGGACCAAAGGGAATCGGACGCCAGGCGGGACAAGTTCATGTACTGCCAGTCACTGCTTGCCAAATCCTCGAAGAGCTACGGCGTATGCTATTCCCTGCCCGCAAAGCAGGCGGTGATGAGAAACGCCCGGCTGTGCCTCCAGGATGACGCAGGGAACATCGTCTATACCAGCCGGGGGATCGCCAATCCGTCGAGCCTGTTCTTCCTGACAGAGGCCGCCAAGAAGGATGACGCCGTCGCGGGCAAGCTGAGGACCGGCAACTTCTTCAGCCATGCGGGCGGCTATGTGTTCTGCCCGACCCACAAGGGCATGGGCAATGTATCGTTCTGGGATGGCCATGTGGAGGGGGCCACGGTGAAAGGCTTTCCCGGGCTGATCGCGAGGCATAACAACGCCCTGGTGGCGATGGACGCCGGCACGACAGTGATCCTTCCCCAGCACTGGCGCCGGCTGGATCTGGCCACCTTTGCGGAAGTGCCATTCTAATCACCTGGAAGCAATGCAGGAACAGCAAAATGAAGAACCGGCCTGTAGTCTCCGCGTACTATTTCCCGAACTGGCATGTCGATCCGCGAAACGAGAGCATCCACGGAAAGGGATGGACGGAATGGCGCGTCACCCAGTATGCGACGCCGCGCTTCGAGGGCCATGACCAGCCCAAGAGGCCGCTTTACGGATTTGACGACGAGGCGGATCCGCAAGTCATGTCCCGCAAGATTGGCGACGCCTCCCGCCATGGCATAGACGCCTTCATTTTCGACTACTACTGGTTTGAGGACGGCCCCTACCGGGAACGCTGCCTGGACGACGGCTTCCTCAAGGCCCCCAACCGCGACAAGCTCAAATTCGCCCTGATGTGGGCAAACCACAACCCCATCTATTCACATCCGGGCAGCTATCTGCATCCCGCGGATCCCCTCTGGGGCGACATCGGGAAAACCACCCCGGAGACCTTCGTGCGCTGCATCGACCATTGCATCAGGAACTACTTCATCCAGCCGAACTACCTGCGGGTCGACGGCGGGATCTATTTCGCCATCCACCAGCCGTCGCGCCTGGTGCGGAACCTGGGCGGAGTCCATGCCGCGCGCCTGCTGCTTGACGACTTCCGGGCGAGGGTCGCCGCCGCCGGCCTCGGGAAGCTGGTCCTCGACTCCAATCTGCAATGCTGGGACAACTGGGAGGATTCCGATGCCCTGAACCGGGAAATCCGCGAGGCGGGGTTCGACATGGTCTCCAGCTACAACTGGATCGGCCTGGACGGGCCGGCGAGGAAGGACTACTCCGAGTGGTTCGGGCGCAACCGCACCTTCGCCCAGGATACGACCCGGCGTCTCCAGGTGCCATTCAATCCGGTGGTCGCGCTGGGGTGGGACTGCTCGCCGCGGACCGTCCAGTCCGACATGTTCGAACGGATCGGCTATCCCTTCGGCACGGTAATCCTCAACAATACGCCGGAGGAATTCGAAAAGGCCCTCCGGCACGTCGCCCAGTTCGCCGCATCCGGCCAGTCCAACGCGAGGATTATGCATCTTTCCTGCTGGAATGAATGGACGGAGGGGGCCTATCTCGAACCGGATGAGGCAAATGGCTACAAGAAGCTGGAGGCCGTGAAAAAGGTCGTCAATGAGGTGTTCGGGTAATATGGGCGTGGCAGGGAAAGTGCAGATCAGCGGGAAGTCGTTCCTGATCGACGGCAAGGCGATCCGGATCATCTCCGGGGCGATGCACTATTTCCGGATTCATCCGGAACTTTGGGATGACCGCCTTGACAAGGCGGCGGCCATGGGGCTGAACTGCATCGAGACCTACGTATGCTGGAATCTCCATGAGCCGCAACCGGGGGTGTTCGACTTCAGCGGAATCCGCGATCTGGGTGCGTTCATCCGCAAAGTGCAGGAACACGGCCTTCACCTCATTGTCCGTCCCGGGCCGTATATCTGCGCGGAATGGGAAAATGGCGGCTTTCCCGCCTGGCTTACGGCGATGCCGGGAATCCGCCTGCGCCGGATGGACGACGCCTACCTGAATGCGGTCGCAAGGTATTTTGATCGCCTGCTGCCGCTGATCCGCCAGCATCTCCATGCAAATGGCGGGCCGGTCATCCTGGTGCAGATCGAAAACGAGTACGGCTCCTACGGACATGACGTCGCCTATCTCGAATGGCTGCGCGGCCAGATGCTCCGGCACGGGATCGACGTGCCGCTGTTCACCGGGAATGGCCCGAACCATCATCACCTGAACGGCGGCACCCTTGACGGCGTGCTCTCGTGCGCCGACTTCGGCTCCAATGCGGACAAGGTCTGGGAGATCCGCCGCAAACGCGGCTTCACCGGGCCCGACTTCGCCATCGAATACTGGGTCGGATGGTTTGACCACTGGGGTGAGGCGCATCATGCCCGCCCCGCCGGAATGACCCCCGGCGGGGCCGCATTCGAGCTGGACAGGATCCTGGCCTCCGGCGCCAGCGCAAATCTGTACATGTTCCATGGCGGCACCAATTTCGGCTTCACCGCCGGCGCAAATGGCGACCTGTATTCCGATTACGCCCCCGCCGTCACAAGCTACGACTATGACGCGCCGGTTTCCGAATGCGGAGACCCCACTGCGAAATTCCACGCCTTCCAGGAGGTCATCCGCCGGCATCTGCCGTCCCCGCGGATTGCACCGGTCGCCGCCTCGAGGAAATGCGTCCCCTCCCCGGCGGCATGGGATGGCAGCGCATCCATGATCATGCAGCTGGATGCGCTTTGTTGTGGCCGGGGTCATGCCGTTGAGGCGCCGACCATGGACCGTCTCGGCCAGACATTCGGGTTCATCCATTACCGCAAGCGGCTCCAGGGGCCGCTGCCCGCCGGCTGCCGGCTGCGGCTGATCAATGTCAATGACTATGCCATGGTCTGGCTGGACGGCGAATTCCTCGGAAGCCGCTTCCGGGATGATGGCAGACACGATTTCCCGCTGCCCCGCGCACTCCCTGACACCGGCGGCCGCCTGGACATCCTGGTTGAAAATTGCGGCCGCATCAACTACGGGCCATACCTTGGAAAGGACCCCAAGGGCATCGCCGGAATGGTGGCCATTGAATGGCAGGAACAGCTCGGCTGGGAATACTGGCAGCTGCCGCTGGATGACATCGCCCCGGTCGCATTTGGCGCCTTCGACCGTGAGGCCAGGGGCGCGTTCTTCCATCGGGCGCAATTCAGTGTGGATGCACCTGGCGAGGCGTTCCTCATCCGCCCCGGACGCAAAGGCGCCGCCTGGGTTAATGGCTTCAATGTCGGCCGCTATTGGGAAAAGGGGCCGACGCAGACGCTGTACATCCCCAGCCCGGTGCTGAAGCCCGGAAAAAACGAACTGGTCGTCCTGGAACAGTCGGAGCTGATTGCCGAAAAGGCCGCCTTCAGCGCGCAGCCGATCCTGTGATGCGCCGGGGACTCAATGGCCGCGAACCAAAAGGAACAAGGAGATTGACGGGATGCAGATTCTGCGGGATATCGCCTATCGCCCCCAGTCGGAGGGCGTCTTCGGACTCGGGGATCTATATTTGCCGCGGGCGGATGCCGCGCCGGCGGGGGCGGTGCTGTGCATCCATGGCGGCGCGTGGTTCGCGCTGGACCGGCAGAGCTTTGCCGGAGTCGCCGAATTCTTCTGCCGGGATCTGGGAATGGCTGCATTCAATGTCGAATACCGCTATTGCACGGACGCGCCATGGCCGGCCTGCGGGGACGACTGCCTGGTCGCCGCCGCCTTCCTGGTGGAGGCGCTGCTGCCAAAATACCTGCCCGGCATCCCGCCGGTGTTCGTCGCCGGCGCCTCGGCAGGTGGACATCTGGCGCTGATGACCGGACTGCGGCTTCCGCCGGAGTCGGTTGCCGGAATCGTGTCGATCTCCGGAATCGCGGCACTGGAACCGGACATGAAGCTGGACCCGAGGCGCTATTGGCGGCTGTTCGGCGGCAATCCCACGCCGGAGCAAATCCGCGACGCCAGCCCCGCCCGGCTTGCTGGCGCAAACAGCGCACCCATCCTCCTGACCCATGCGATCTACGACCAGGTCGTCCCGGTCGAGTCCGCAACGGATTTCGAGGACGCGGCACGGGCGTCCGGCGGCCGGGTGGAAAGCTACTACTACAACCGCCGAAATGACGGACATTGCATCTGGATCCCCGGCAGCAGTCCGCATCGACTGCACCCCGATCTGGAGGAGCGTGTCCGCGCCTTCTGCGCGAAATGCGGCGCGGCTGCGCCACGCATGGCCCGCAAATAGTCCGCGGAGTGGCGGTTGCAGTCCGGCATATCGCGTTTATATTACACCGTTTCCCGATTGCAGCCGCCCCCGGCGGGCAGGGCGAAAGCCTGCCGCCCCGCCGTGACGCATCGCACCGATGCATGATTCAAGCTGAATGGCGCGCGCTAGTGCAACAATCGGATTCATGCTGACAAACCACAAGGAGAACCAGCGAAAATGGCTGACGCCAAAAAGAAGAAGAGCACCGTCCATGGTGCCAAGCATACCCTCTGCCGCCGCATTGGCAGCTGCCTGTGGGGCATGCCGAACTGCCCGACCAACAGCCGCGTCATCAAGACCCGCGAAGGCGGCGAATCCACTTCGACCGCGCGTGCCTATCCCGCTGGACAGCATGGTCCGACCAAGCGCCGCAACAAGCTGTCGACCTATGGCGAACTGCTGATCGAGAAGCAGAAGCTGCGCACCTTCTACCACCTGAGCGAGCATCAGCTGATGTTCATCTACCGCCAGTCCAAGGCCGGCGAAGGCAATACCGGCGACAAGCTGCTGCGCAACCTCGAGATGCGCCTCTGCAGCGCGGTCTACCGCAGCGGGCTGGCGCCGACCATCTTCGCCGCCCGCCAGATTGTCTCGCACCGCCATGTCCTGGTCAACGGCAAGGTCTGCGACCGCGCCAGCATGCGCCTGAAGGCCGGCGATGTCATCAGCATCAACGAACAGCATTCCCCGATGATCGCCAAATTCGCCAAGGAGAGCACCGCCGCCATTCCGCCCTACATCGAGAAGGACGCCAATGACAAGTGCAAGGCGACCATCGTGCGCGAGCCGCTGCCGGAAGAAATCCATGTCGACGTCTCGATCATCAAGGTTGTCGAGTACTACAACCTGCACTGATTTGAGTTTGTCCTGGTCTATCGCCGCATTTCGCCTGCAATGCCATGGTGGAGTGCGGCGTTGCTGTTTTCCCGGTGTGCGCAGTGCCGTAAAATCCGTCTAAGGAAGAGAGGCTTTTTTCAGTCTATGGGTTCATTGGATCCGACCAGGATGGCGGATTGGCAGATTGCCGAGGCCGCAGAAGAGGATATGCTACCGTGCAGCCAGCTGGCGGCACGGTTCGGGCTGCTGCCGGAAGAGGTCATTCCGTGGGGACGGCAGATCGCACGGGTGGACCAGCGGATGGTCCGGGAACGCCTGGCGGCTGCCCCGCAGGGCAAATATGTCGATGTGACCGCGATTACCCCGACTCCCCTGGGGGAGGGCAAGACCACCACCACCATCGGGCTGATCGAGGGCCTGGGACGGCGGGGACGACGGGTCTCGGGCGCGATTCGGCAGCCCTCCGGCGGACCGACCTTCAATATCAAGGGATCGGCGGCCGGCGGCGGACTGGCGCAATGCATTCCGCTGGCGCCGTTTTCAATGGGGCTTACCGGCGATATCGACAAGATCACCAATGCCCATAATCTCGGCATGGTGGCATTGACGGCGCGGATGCAGCACGAGCGCAATTATGACGACGAGCAGCTGGCCCGCCGCAATCTGCGCCGTCTGGACATCGATCCGGACCGGGTGCAATGCAAGTGGGCCATGGACTTCTGCGCGCAGGCGTTGCGCAATATCACCATCGGCCAGGGAGGGAAGATGGACGGCGTGCCGATGTCGTCGGGATTCGCGATCACCGTCTCCAGCGAGCTGATGGCGATACTGGCCATTGCCAATGGCCTGGCGGATCTGCGCGAGCGCATCGGCAAGATGGTGCTGGCATACAGCCGCAGCGGCGCGCCGGTCACCGCCGCCGACCTGGAGGTCGATGGCGCGATGGCGGCGTTCATGAGCGGTACGCTCAATCCGACCTTGCTGCAGACGATCGAGGGACAGCCGGTGCTGGTGCATGCCGGGCCGTTCGCCAATATCGCGATCGGCCAAAGCTCGGTGATCGCCGACCAGCTGGGAGTGCGCCTGAGCGAATATCATGTCACGGAAAGCGGATTTGCCGCCGACATCGGCTTCGAGAAATTCTGGAATCTCAAGTGCCGGGCGTCGGGGCTGCGGCCGAATGCGGTGGTGATCGTCGCCACCATCCGGGCGCTGAAGATGCATGGCGGCGGCCCGGCGGTGAAGCCGGGGCTGAAACTGGATGACGCCTACCTCCATGAAAATGTCGGGCTGGTGGAGGCCGGCTGCGAAAACCTCTTGGCGCATGTCGAAATAGTCAGGCGCTCCGGAGTCCGGCCGGTGGTATGCCTGAATGGCTTCTACACCGACACCACTGCGGAAATCGCCGCGGTGCGGCGCATCGCCGAGGGCGCGGGGGCGCTGTTCGCGGTCTCGCAGCATTGGCTCAAGGGCGGCGAGGGCGCCGTCGAATTGGCGGAGGCGGTCGAGGCGGCCTGCGCCGAACCCAACGACTTCCATTACCTCTACGGGCTTGAAACCCCGCTGTCGGAACGGATCGACCGCATCGCCCGTGAGGTCTATGGCGCAAGCGGCGTCAGCTATGACGCCGAGGCGCAGGAAAAACTCCGGCGCTGCCAGGACGACCCGGCCCTGGCAAGGCTGGGGACCTGCATGGTCAAGACCCACCTGTCGCTGTCGCATGACCCGCAGCTGAAGGGCCGGCCCCGGGGATGGACCCTGCCGGTCCGCGACATCCTGGTCTACCAGGGCGCGGGATTCGTGGTGCCGGTGGCCGGCGACATCAAGCTGATGCCCGGCACCGGATCAGACCCCGCATTCCGCCGCATCGATGTCGATGTGAACACCGGCAAGATCCGCGGACTGTTCTAGAAAAACGGGCTTCCCGTCGCCTCTATTCCTCCATCGCCAGCCCTCCCAGCCATCCCCAATCATCCATGCCATCAACCCTGGAAAATGCATCCGCCGAGGCCTCGCAGGGCGTCAATGCCTTGAATGACGCGATGGCGCTCACTGGCGATTTCCGCATCGACTGGTGGAAGTGGTTGCTGATTGGCTTTGCCGCGGTGCTGCTGCTGTATCTGGCGGTACGGCTGAGCCTGTATATCTTCAAGATCATCGGGGCGATATTGTGCGTGGCCTGCGGAGTTGCCGGCGGATATCTGGCGCAGACGCTGCTGAATCCGGTGATGCGGGCGCGGCTGCCGGAGAATGCGCAGTACCTGGCGCCGGTGATCAGCGGCGCCGCCGGCTTTCTGCTATGCTATGGAATCGCGGCGGCCGTCATGATGATGGTCCGCAAGCCGGCCCAGCCGATGCCGAACCGGAAGGAATGACGGCGCGATGTATGAATTGATTGCCGCGGAACCATATGTCCTGATGGCCAGGGGCTCGCGATTCCTGGCGCAGCTGCATCCGGCGACGGACGGCGAGACCGCAAAACGGGTGGTGTCGTCAGTTCGTCAAAGCCATCCTGACGCCACCCACGTGGTGCACGCGCTGGTGGTCGGCGCCGCCGGCGGCATCCTCGGATGCTCCGATGACGGCGAACCCGCGGGCACCGCCGGCCGCCCCGCATTGGAGGTGCTCAGGGGCAGCCGGATCACCAACGTGGTGCTGACCATCACCAGGTGGTTTGGCGGCATCAAGCTGGGAACCGGCGGACTGGTCCATGCCTATTCGGAAAGCGCCAGGGGGGCTGTCGATGCTGCGGAAATCCGGGAAATCATCCCGATGCGCGAATTTGCCTTCACTGTCCCCTTTGCCATATTGGAAGGCGCAAAACGGCTGTTTGCGGAGTGCGGCTTTGTGGTGGCCAGCGGAGATTTCGGTGCGGACGGATATGCCGTGTCCGGCCGGATCGCCCAGGAAAACGCCGGGGACTTCGCCCGGCGGATCGGCGATTTGTCCCGCGGACGCATAAAGCTGGCGGAGACGCCGGAGCGGGGGTGACGGCCGCGGCCGGGACGGACTCATGGCCGTGCGCGGTGCGGCGCGGCCCCCGCGATTTCCGGGGACAAATTGATCGCCCTTTGGCGCAGATCCTGCGGAGAATAGCCGGTGCCGCGGCGGATCAGCCGCGAAAAGGATGACAGCAGGCTGTACCCGGTGGCACGGGCGATCTCCTGGACCGGCAGCGTGGTGTTCTGCAAAAGCGCGGTGGCCTTCTGGAAGCGCTCGTTGCGGATGTATTCCCCCAGGCTGCCGCGCATGTGCCTGAGAAAATATTTCTGGATGGTGGATTTGGGCATGTTGAAGGCGTCGGCCACCATGTCGATGTTCAGCGCCGGATCCGCCAGATTGTCCTGGATGAACAGGATGATCTGGTTGGTGGTGTTGTCCGGATGCAGGCGCAACTGGCGGTTGGCGTTCATCCGCACGATGATTTCCAGCACCCGTGCGCAGATTAGGCCGTTTTCGATGACGTCATTCTGGGGATTTCCCGAGAAGATGGAGTGGAAGATTGAAATCGGGCAGGGCTCGGCGATATGCTGATGGCGGGGATATTTGAAGGAGCGCATGATGGGCTCCGCCAGCGGCCCCTTGAAACATAGCCAGTAGATGGTCCAGTCGCTGCTGTCCGCGATGAACTCGTGGTCCTCCCGTTCCAGATAGTAGAAGGCGTCGCCCTCGGAGACAGTGTAGCTCCGGCCATAGAGCGTGATGCGCCCATGGCCATTCACGCACCAGATGATTTCGATGAAGTCCTTTTGGAGGCCGGGGCCGAAATTGCGTTCCCCCGGCTGCATCGTCGTGACCCCGGCGTCGACCAGGCCAAAAGGCAGGTTCAGCTGGGAGTGGTCCAGAAAGGCGCTGCCCTTGAACGACTGCAGTTTGTTGCGGTGTTGCATTTGGTATATTATGACAATTCCTTGTTTTAATTGCAATTGAGGACTTGGGGTAATATAGCCTCCGGATGCCGCATTTTCACCGCAGACAGCGGTGCATTCCGGCCTGTCTTGGCACGGCGGATTCTGGGGAAATGCCGCGTCAGGCCGAGTCAATATGGCATGAACTGGCAAATAAATACATCTTCTGCGTATTGTGACGCGTGCCCGCATTTACTATAATATTGGCGAGTGGGGCGTTACGGCAGTGCGCCGCCGCCCGCCGGATATCGACGTGCCGTGCCGATTTGTGAAAATGAGAACGTCCGCGCCGTGAATATTTCAGGATTAACAGAGAAGAGGAGAAGCTCATGAAGAGGGATTTCACTTTGATCGAGTTGCTGGTGGTCATCGCGATCATCGCCATATTGGCCTCGATGCTGCTGCCGGCTTTGAGCAAGGCGCGGGAGAAGGCGCGTTCGATAAAGTGCGTCTCCAACGAAAAGCAGATCGGCTTGCAGGCAATCATGTACGCGGATGACTACAGGCATCTTCCGCCGTGGAGCGCCGGCGACACCGGAGGGGATGACGCATGGGCACGGTGGCAGGATTTTCTCTATGCCCACGCCAATGGCCGCAAAGTGGCGCAACGCATCTACATGCAGGACGGAACTGCAGCTCCCCCGAAGGGGATATTCGCCTGCCCATCCGCCATCCCCACCACAGACCAGTCGCTGGTCGAAGGGCGTCATTACCGGATCAACCTCTACATGGGCGGGGATGTGGGGCCGCTGCTGGGGGTGCTTGACAAGGTGCGCCTCCCTGCCAAGCGCCTCCTGGTCGCGGACGGCTATGAGGGGGTTGGAGGGGTCAAGGAGGGATACATCGACCAGGACGGGGTGATTCACAACCGCCATGCGGGCGAATGCGCCAATATTCTCCTTGCCGACGGCCATGTGGAATCCCGGAACTACGGCTATATCCATGCTGAGATGCGGGGGTACGGCGAGGGTGATCTCGGCTTTGACTGGAATCACGGAAAGTACTTTTGGGGGAAAAACAAAGTCTGGTCATATTAGCGTGATGCTGCGCCAGACGTCGGTTTTGGCTCCGCATGCGTGGTGGGGGTGAGGGCAATGCCCCGCCCCGCGCTGCCGGCTTCCACGGGAAAAAGAAAAGGCCATCGCCTTTCAATTGCTTGCGTTCAGGGATCGAATCAATGAAATTGCAGTTTGCCATATTGGCCGCCTGTCTGGCGGGTGCGGCCGCCCTGGCGGGGGGCATCTTCAGCCATGATCCGCAGGGCGTCCTGCATGTCGGAGACGAATGCACCCTGCGGCTTGGCATCAACTACCAAAGCTCGCGGAGCAAGTTCAACTACTTCACCCAAAGCAACTGGTATCGCTTCATCCCCAGTATGGAGAAGACCGGCGACCGCGCCGTGCGCTTTGTCTCCCGGCTATTGCAGAACGACCATCTGCCGGACACCGTCATCGACTATCGGGAAATCGACGAAAACACCCTCGAGGGGCGTTTCGAAGTGGAGATCCCCGCCGAGGATTTCAATTGCGACGGAGTGCGTCTGGAGCTGATCCTGCCGATCGCCAAGGCCATGGGCAAGCAGGTGTCATTCAAGGGGCACTCCTTCACCTTCCCCCTGGCGGCCAGTGAACACGGCTTCGGCTTCGGGATTTTCAGGCAATGCGATGACTTCGTTCTGCCGCTGACCACGGGCGAGCTGCGGATCCAGTTCACGCCGCGGGATGTTAGCACCTTCGACAGCCGCTTCTTCAATCCGAAGTACACGGAATACGCCCTGCGCATCCCGATGGACCAGCATGGCGTCCACTTCTCCATCGCCTTCAGGCTTTCCTATGTGCCGTATGCAGTCCGGCCAGTCGAGATGAAGGGCGTCTTCAACCGCACCTTCGCGGATGCAAAGGCCGGTGATCGCCAGGGCGGATGGACTGACCAGGGGCCGGAGCAGGATCTTGGCATGATCAGGCCGGGAGTGCTGGAGTATCCCCCGGTGCGCTTCAACATCGCCGACGACCGGTCGGGCAATTCCTGCCTGGTGCTGGGAGGCAAAGTGCTGGATTGGCTGGTGGATGAGGCCGTGGTGCCCGTCGAGCCGGCTTCGGCGGGCACGATTTTCCTGCTGCACGCCATCGCCTGGGCGCCGGGTGAGGGCAAGGCCGTCGGCGAAGTCATCGCCAATTATGCCGACGGCACCCGCAGCGTCTTTCCGGTGCGGGATCAAATCGATGTCGCCAATTGGTGGGGGCCGACGCGGTCATTTGAAAACGCCCGGCTGGTCTGGCGCGGCAACATCTCCAATTTGGGCGAGGTGCGCGGCGTCGGGCTCTTCCTGAGCGCCTTCCATCCCGATCCCGGCCGGCAGCTGGTGTCAGTCACGCTGCGCGCCAATGGCGCGGTCTGGATGACGGCGGCGATGGCGCTGTCGCCGCAGAGAATCCAAAGCGTCTCGGCCAGCCAGGAGGAATTTGCGGTGCGGCGTTCGGAGGCTTTTCTCCCCTACCGTCCCTGCCTTGACGTGGAGACCGGCTCCGCGCTGGATTTTTCCTTCATGCAGGATGCGCCGGCAGGACGGCATGGCCAGCTCAAGGCCGATGCGTCGGGCGGGTTCTATTTTGAACGGCGTCCCGGCCAGCCATTTCGCATCTTCGGGACCAATCTGTGCTTCGGGACCGCGATGATGGACAAATCCGGCGTCGATCTGCTGATCCGCCAGCTCAAGGGCTTTGGATACAACGCGGTGCGGCTGCATCACTTCGATGTCATGCTCTGCGGCTGGAATTCCACCTCGCCCCACCCGGACCCCGGCCGTCTCGACGCATTCTTCTATACGCTGTCGCAACTGAAGAAGGCGGGGATCTACTATTGCCTGGATCTCTATACCGCGCGGAGATTTGACTTGGGGAACTACCCCGAGATAAGGACCGACCCCGGGCGTTCCTACTATACGCCGTCCTCGGACAAGGACATCTACAATCTTGCGGCGATGCTCCTGCCGTCGGCCCGCAATGAACTCAAGGAATTTTCCCGCGTCCTGCTGAATACCGTCAACCCCCATACCGGGATGGCGCTGAAGGACGACCCCGCGCTGATCTCGATTTCGGTGCTCAACGAAAATTCCATGCTGATCTCGCTGGACACGCCCCTGAGCATCATGAAGGAGCAATATATCCGCGCATTCGAGGAATATTGCCGGAAAAACCGCCGGCAGGTGGCACCCGCCGACTTCGATGACGAATTTTCCCGCTTCGCCCTGGAGGTGGTGTATAAGGACTACTATGACGACATGACGGACTTCCTCCGCAATGAAATCGGCACCAGGGCGCTGCTTACCGACCAGAACTTCGTTGGATACCCCAATCTCGTTTTCCAGCGGGAATGGTATGATTTTGTCGACGAACATCATTACAGCGGCGGCAGCGCCGTAAGCAACGGCTTCAGCGGCGCCAGAGGGCTGGAAAAGCGCCTCTTTGGCAAGCCATTCGTGGTTTCGGAATGCGGATATCCGCTCCCCAATCCCCATCGCGCCGAGGGCGGCCTGGTCTTCCCCGCGCTTGCCGCCATGCAGAACTGGCAGGGCCTCTACAGCTTTTGTCATGCCAATCGGCAGGATCTGGTGGAATCGCCGGATACCGGACTGGAAAAATTCGACATCGCCAACGACCCCGCCCGCAACATCCCCGAGCGGATCGCCGCCATGATCTTCCTGCGCGGTGATGTGTCGCCGCTCGGACGCTCCATAGTGACGACGGTCGGCTATGACAATTCGCGACATCCTTTCGTGCGACACTATCCGGATTATGCCTCCGCGGCGATCTTCGGCGCAAAGATCGGCTCGATGCCGGCAAATGGCGATCGGCCATTCCCCGCAGATGCCATCGCGGTGACAGATATTTCGCAGGAGTACTCTGGAAAGCTGCCGGTGCTGCGGTCCATGGAGGAGCTTCGCGCCTTCGCCAAGTCCAATGGACTGCCGCTGCTGGGCGGGGAGCGGGTGGACGCCGCCAATGGCGAGGTGTCGGCGGATTTCAAGGGACAACTCTTTCAGGTGACGACAAGCCGCACCGAGGGCTTCTTCTTCAGGCAGGCGGGACACGCCGCGGGCAAGGCGCTTGCCGCCGCCAGCGATTCCGAGGCGATGATTGCGGCGACCTCCCTGGACGGAAAGACACTGGCCGACTCCGAACGGGTGCTGATCACCCATGTGACTGAGATGGAAAACGAAAACACGGTCTACGCCGATGAAAGCCGTAGCGTCGTGATCAAAAGCGCACATCAGGAGCGCCCCGTGCAAATCCTCTTCCGGGTGGCGAAGGCGACTATTGAGCTGGAATGCAACCTGCCAAGCCCCAGACTATATGCGCTGGACTGCGGCGGCAGACGAATCAAGGAGATTCCATATATGCGTGACGGCGGCAGAATCCGCTTCGAGGCAAATACCAACTGCGACGGCATCGCCTGTTTTGCCTACGAACTGGCCAAATGAGCCGTGGCGTGCACTGCCCCCCTGGTCTCCGTTAGTCTCCGTTAGTCTTCGTTGATCTCCGTTGATCTCCGTTTGCTTCCGTTTGCTTCCGTTAGTCTCCGTTAGTCTCCGTTAGTCTCCGTTGATCTCCGTTTGCTTCCGTTAGTCTCCGTTGATCTCCGTTTGTAAAGTGTGTGCCAATCGCACACTTTTGGGGATTATGGCGCTTGCGGCTGGCAATGCCGTGCGGGGCGGTTAGCTTAAGGCTGGGTGGTCGGGCGGGGGATATATGGCCATAGGCGCTAACTTATTCTTTAGATTCTAAGAGCGAAACTTCAGGAAATTATTATCTTATCCCGGGTGACA
>CAKUJM010000033.1 GCA_934661755.1 uncultured Lentisphaeria bacterium
GGTTAACCCCTCCGCCGCCTGTCGGCGGCACCTCCCCTTGCAGGGGAGGCTGAGGGGCCTGGGGGTTGGCGTCGGGCTTGACGTGCGTCCGTGCGTAGTTTGAAGAACGCGCTTTGTTGCAACAACATAATTGTCCAAGGCCGAGACGGCCTTGCTACCCCTTGTCCAAGGCCGGGACGGCCTTGCTAGCCCTTGTCAAGGCCGGGACGGCCTTGCTACCCCTTGTCCAAGGCCGGGACGGCCTTGCTACCCCTTGTCCAAGGCCGGGACGGCCTTGCTACTCCTCGTCAAGGCCGGGACGGCCTTGCTAGCCCTCGTCAAGGCCGGGACGGCCTTGCTAGCCCTCGTCAAGGCCGGGACGGCCTTGCTACCCCCGGGGGGCTGATAGGGCGCTAGCGCGCCACCTCCATGGCAAAGAGGTGGTCGAGGGGGCCATTGCCATGGCCGAGCCGGGGGTCATGGCACAGCGCGTCATAGACGTACTGCTTGGCCTGGGCGACCGCCGTTTCCAGGCTGTCTCCGCGGGCAAGTCCGGCGGCGATGGCAGACGAGAGCGTGCATCCGGTCCCGTGGGTGTTTTTGGTATCCAGGCGTCTGGCCGGCAGCCAATGGCACTGTCCGTCGGCGTCCAGCAGCAGGTCGTCAGCGCGGTCGTTCAGATGGCCGCCCTTGATCAGCACCGCCACTGCAGGGTATCGTGCGGCGATTTCCCTGGCGGCCGCCACCATTTCCTCGCCATCGGCGACGGGATGGCCGCAAAGCACCTCGGCCTCCGGCAGATTCGGGGTGACGATCGTGGCCAATGGCATGAGCGCGTCCATCAGCGCCGCGCGTGCGGAGGCGTCGATCAGCTCGCAGCCGCTGGTGGAGACCATGACTGGATCCAGCACCACATTTACCGCATGATGCGCCCGCAGCCGGCCGGCAATCGCTTGGACGATCCCCGCGTTCATCGTCATTCCGATTTTGACCGCCTGCGGCGGGATGTCATCGAAGACGCTGTCGATCTGCATGGCGACGAATTCCGGGGGGACGGCATGGATGCCCTGCACGCCGGTGGTATTCTGCGCGGTGAGGGCGGTGATTGCGCTCATGCCATAGCAGTGGTGCGCGGCGAAGGTCTTCAGGTCGGCCTGGATCCCGGCGCCGCCGCTGGAGTCCGATCCGGCAATGGTCAGTACGGTATGCATATGAAAATCAACTCTCCATCTTATCACGGTTGTTCCAAATCCGGCTGAAGGCCGCGGCCGCCTGCCCCGGCTGGGTGGCGGCGAAAAGTGCGGAGACCACCGCCCAGCCGGCGATGCCGGAGGGCAGCAGCGACGCGGCGTTGTCCAGGGTGATTCCGCCGATGGCCACGACCGGGATCTCCACGGCCCGGCAAATGCCGGCCAGGACGGCCATCGGGACCGCCGCGGCATCGGATTTGGTGCCGGTGGGGAAGACTGCGCCGACGCCGAGGTAGTCCGCGCCCTGTTCCGCGGCCAGGCGCGCCTCGGCCACTGTCGAGCAGGAGATGCCGATGACCGCATCCTGGCCCAGGCGGCGTCGCGCCTCGGCCAGCGGCATGTCGCCCTGCCCCAGATGCAGCCCGCAATGGAGCGCCTCGGCAATGGCGGCATTGTCATTGACTATGAACAGTGCGCGATGACGCCGGCACAGCTCCATGAGGTCGCGCGCCTCGTCGAGGAATTGCGGATCCCCGAGCGACTTTTCGCGCACCTGCACTGCGGTGACGCCATTTTGCAGCAGCTCCTCGACAACCGCGTGCAGCGTCTGGCCGTCATGCAGCCATCGGCGATCGCTTACGGCATAGACTGACAGCTGATCCGGGGCGATCTTCGACTTCACAGCGCCACCTCCTCCAGTTTCCCTCCGGCTTGCAGGGCGTCATCATCCATGAGATAGAGTTCATCGAGCAGCCGCTGTGCCAGCGTGCCGGTGCCGGCATGGCCATCCACGCAGTACTGCCAGGCGCGTTCGCCGGCCAGCCCCATCATGGCGTAGGCCGTGGCGCTGGCCTCCAGGGGCTGTGCGGGGAAGGCCCCGCACCAGGCGGCCGTCAATCCCCCCAGTGCGCAGCCGGTTCCGGTGACCTGGCTCATCTGGGGGACGCCATTGCGGCAGAGCACCGCCCGGCGGCCGTCGGTGATGATGTCGATTGCCCCGGATTGCGCCACCACGCAATGGAATTTCTCCGCCATCTGTCGGGTGATTTCAAGATGGCGGTCGAGGGTCTGGTCGGTGACATTGTCGCCGGCATCGGCGTCCACGCCCCTGGCGGTAAGCGCGTTGTCCCCGGCCACGGCGCGGATCTCCGAGGCATTGCCGCGAATTACGGCGACGGCATTGGCGGCCAGCAGCTTCCGGATCAGTTCAAGCCGGAAGCGGCTGGCGCCGGCGCCGACCGGATCGAGCACGACAGGCTTGCCATGGCGTTTCGCGCTGTCCAGCGCCGCCGAGAAATGCGGCAGGAACATCTGGAACGCGGTGCCGATATTGAGCATGACCGCCGAGGAGATGGCGGTGAATTCGTCGATTTCCTGCGGTTCCTCCGCCATCACCGGCGAGCCGCCGGCGGCCAGGATGGCATTGGCGACAAAATTGATGGTCACGGTATTGGTGATGCAATCAACCAGCGGCCGCTGCCTGCGGAATTGGTTCAGCGAGAGCATATATTTCTTGCGCCTCCGTCAGCGGCGGCGCGGCGTCAAGGCGCTGTCTTCCCTCCGCTGATATTGATCAGATCAGGTTATGCGGGTATGTTCTCAGCCTGGCTCTGCTCCTGGGGAAACCGCGCAATTGCGCGGACTCGACACCGGTGCAGGGCCTGGCACCCCGAACGGCTAATGCGCTTTACTATGGATCCGTGAAGTCCGGCTTCTTCGCGTCATGACTTCGTCATTTTTCGGTCACGCACTCGCGGCACGCTTCCTGAAAATTCCTCATTCCTGACGCAAAGCCACCGGCCTCGCGGACCCGGTGCTTAATATAGCCTTCCCGGGGTGCCGCCAGCCGTGCCGCGATGATTTTATCGCCTGGCGGGCGTCTGGCGCCGGCAGATGGATTATGGTATGTCCCGAATCCGCGAAGCTGCCGTGAAGGCGGCGGCCTGGCCTTTTCCGGCGGATTCACGGGGAGATCACGCCACGTCCTGGCGGGGCGTCACCGGCATCTCCAGTGGAGTGCGCCCATCCCCGGCACTGCATCCATTATACGGGGAACGGATTTGCCATGTCTACACCCGCCTTCATAATCACCATCGTGCTCAGCGCGATCCTGCTGTCCATGCTGGCGTTCCTGTTCGTCGCCGGCTGGGTCATTGTGCGGGCGTGCCGTTTTTTCCCGCTGTGGTTCGAGGCCCGCGTCGCCGGCGTGGAGCTGTCGATGCGGGATCTGTTCATGATGCATTTCCAGCGGCTCAATCCGCGGGAATTCTACGACTCGCTCAAGGTGCTGGCCAAGGCCGGCGTGGAGGTCTCCTGCGCCCAGCTGCAGCGGCATGTGCTTTCCGGCGGCCATCTCGACACCGTCCGCCGGGCCGCGGTGGCGGTCGACAAGGCGGGGTTGAGGATCGGCTTCCCCGAGATCGCCCGGCTGGATCTGGCGGGCCGCAATCCCTACGATGCCGTCAATGCCCACGTCAACCCCGTCACCCTGAGCTGCACTCCGTCCGAAGGGCAATGCGCCAATGGCATTGTCGGGGTGGCCAGGGATGGCATTGCGCTGGCAGTCCAGGCGAGAGTGACTTTGCGCACCCGTCTTGACCGGCTGATCGGCGGCGCCAGCGAGCAGACGATCATCGCCCGGATTGGCGAGGGGATCGTCAAGTGCATCGGCCGGGCGCACTCCCACCGCGAAATACTGGAGAATCCATCGGGCATCGCCGAGATGATCCTGTCGCGCAGCCTGGAGCGCGAGACCTGCTTCGAGGTGCTGTCGCTTGACATCGAGGATGTGACCATCATCGACAACGTCGCCGCGCGGCTGCAAAGTCTGCAGGCGGATGCCGACGCACGCATCGCCAATGCGCGCTTTGAGGAGCGCCGCGCCGCCGCGGTGGCCAGTGGCCAGGAGATGCTGGCCAGGACCCGCGAGAAGGAGTCCCGGCTCATCGACGCCGAGACGGCGCTGCCCCGCAGTGAGGCCCACGCCCTGCGCGTCCGCCATTTCGGATCGCGGCGGCCGATGCGGCCATTGCTGCCCGCCATCAAGTGGCAATAGCCGCCGTCGGCGAAACGCATGGTCATGCGATTTCGGCGGCCGCGTATGCGTTTTCTTTCTGCCGCCCGGCGGTCGATGATCTCCAATGCCATGGCGCGGTCACCAGCCGCGGGCGGCGCCGATGGCCTCGTATGCGGCGTTGATTTCCTGGGTCTTCCGGGTGGCGAAGTCCTTGAAATCCTGCGGGAGGTCGCTATTGGCGATTTTATCGGGGTGGTATTTTTTCAGCAGTCCGCGCCAGGCGTGCTTGATTTCGGCGTCAGTGGCGTCGGGGGCGACTCCGAGGCATTCATAGCTGGCCTTGAGGTCGCCTTTGGCGGATGACCCTGGCGGAGCTTCGCGCTGCCGCTGGGCGAAGAATGAATTCACCGCGCCGGGGGTGTTGAGGGCGCGTTCGGCGTCAAGCAGCATCGCCTTTTCGCGGTCGCTGATGGCGCCGTCGGCCAATGCCAGCACGCAGAACAGCTGGATTGTATCGTAGCTCAGGCGACGCGAGATGCCGGTCGCATTGATATTGCGCGCCAGTTCGCGCACCATGTCCCGGAAGGGCGTCGTGCTGTCCCGGCCCGCGCGGAAGGCATTCTGGAAGAGCCGCCGCTGGGAGGCGGGCAGCCCCCAGGCGTTCATCAGCGAGCTGACAAAATGGATCTCGTCCTCCGAGACATGGCCATCGGCCTTGGCCAGCTTGCCCATGCATCGGAAAAGCCCGTAGTGCAGGCCGCTCAAGGCGCCGCCGGAACTGGCGCCATGCCGGCGGGAGCCGCCGCCGGAGGCGTGGCCGCCGCGACGGCTGCGGGAACCGCCGCCAATCTCGCTGCCGGAGATGCATGACCCGACGATATTGCCGATCACCGCCCCCACCAGCCAGTGGCCGCCGAACAGGCTTCCGATGATTCCGCCAACGATTGCGCCCCAGAACCCCATCAGGTGCCGCTCCTGCGTTCGACGCGCTCCACCGACAATGCGCGGCCGGTGGCCGGATCGACCTCCACGACAATGCCATGCAGGACGACATTGTCGTCATTTACCGGGAAGCGCGTGGGCATGCCGGTGACGAATCGGGAGACCACCGGTGCGATTTCGCGCCCGAGGACCGACGCATCGGAACCGACCATCCCCGCATCGCATTGGAAGGCGGTGCCGCCGGGGAAGATGGTGGTGTCGGCGGTGGCGACATGGGTATGGGTGCCGAAGACCGCGGAGACCCGCCCGTCAAGGAAGCGCCCCATGGCGATCTTTTCGCTGGTGGCCTCGGCATGGAAATCGACAATGATCACCGGCGTGTCGGCCCGCAGCTGTTCCACAGCCGCGGCGGCCGCGGTGAAGGGGTTGTCGGAGGGCACGCCCAGGAAGGTCCGGCCGATCAGGTTCACCACGCCGACCTTGGTGCCGTCGGCGGCCTCGAAGATGCCGTATCCGCGCCCGGGCTGTTCCTTCCCGAGATTCTCCGGCCGCAATACATTCGGGCAGCGGTCGATCTGGCCGGGGAATTCCTTCTGGTCCCAGGTATGGTCGCCGGCGGTGAACACATCCACCGTCCCGGCGGGGAACTCGCATACCAGCGGCTTGGTCAGGCCGTTTCCGCCCGCCATATTCTCGCCGTTGGCAATGCAGAAGCCGCAGCCGTATTCCTCGCGCAGCCTCGGCGCCAGCGCCTTGACGGCGTCGCGGCCGCCATGGCCGACAATATCGCCAATGAATAGTATTTTCATGGAGAAGTCCGCTTCCCCGGACGGAGTCGCGGCCAACCGCCCCCGGGGCCATGAAGCCATGGGGCGGGCGACTGCGCCTTCCGTCCGGGAAAGGCCGCTGGCGATCCTCAGGGCTGCAGCGCCACTTCGCGCCCGGTCTGGGCGGATTTGTACACTGCGTCGAGGATCTTGATCATGTCGATTCCCTGCTGCGGGACGAAGCACGGCTCGGCCTTGCCGTCGAGGACATCGTAGAAGTTCTCGAGGTTGCGGACATGGCCGTCGTCGACCAGGTTTCCGGCCAGCGTGGTGTCAGTGAGCCGTCCGCCGTCCTCGGAGTAGATCTCGACGGAATCGCCGTCCATCCAGGTCATTCCGGCCTTGGTGCCGCGCAATTCGACAAAGCGGTGTTCGGCCTTGACATTTGAGGCCCAGCTGAACTCGATCTGGAGGACCGCGCCGTTGTCGAAGCGGATCATCCCCATCGCCAGGTCCTCGACATCGAAGATGCCGTCGGCCTTGGCGTCACCGAACATGCTGTTGGCGGAATCCGAGCTTTCGGCGTTGGCGAACTCGCAGTAGGTGGCGCCGGAGACCGCCACCGGCCGCGGGTTGCCCATCAGCCAGATTGCCAGGTCGATCATGTGGACGCCCAGGTCGATGAGCGGCCCGCCGCCGGACTGCTCCCTGGTGGTGAACCATCCGCCCTTGCCGGGGATGCCGCGGCGGCGCTGCCAGCAGGCACGGCCGGCGTAGATCTTGCCCATCCGGCCCTCGTTGATGAACTTCTTCATGTATTGCGAGGGGTCGCTGAAGCGGTTGTTGCGCATGATCATGAGCAGCTTTCCGGCCTTGTCGGCGGCCTCCTTCATCGCCATCGCCTTCTCGGGGCTCACGGCATCCGGCTTCTCGCAGAAGACGTGCTTGCCGGCCGCAAACGCGGCGATCGCGATCTCGGAATGCAGATAGTTCGGGGTGCAGATGTCGACGGCTTCGATGTCATCGCGCTTGAGCAGCTCGCGATAATCGGTGTAGACCTCGGCTTCCGGGTGGAATTCATCGCGGAACTTCCGGGCGCGATCGGGCAGGATGTCGCAGACCGCCACGACTTGTGCGCGCTTGTCCTTCTTGTAGAAATGCGAATGGGCCAAGCGGGCGATTCCGCCCAGGCCAATCAGGCCGACTTTGTAGGTTTTCATGGATTTGCCTGTGTTTTTTGGGGTAGAGAAACGGGGGAAAACGGAATCTGTTTTTTTACTGGATCCGGACTTCGGCGCCATTGGCCGCAGCCGAGCGGTAAAGCGCATCGATCATCTTCTGCACCGCCAGGCCCTCCTCGCCGGTGACGCACAGCGCCGTGCCGGAAAGCACTGCGCTGACGAAATTCTGCAGCTTGCAGAGGACGTCATGCGGGTAGTTGTATGTAGGCAGGAAGGCGGCCTGGCTATTGACCATGGTTCCGGCCAGGTCGGTGAAGACGGTGGTGCGGCGGGAGTCGAAGGCGCCCCTGGTCCCCATGATCTCCCAGTAGGAGGAATCCTCCGCCAGATGGGAGCAGAAGGAGCTTTCCACCTGCATGATCATGCCATTTTCGAAGCGGATCTGCCCTGCCGCCAGATCTTCGACGGTGTAGGTCCGGTAGTCCCATCCCGGCCATTTGGAGAGCACCTGGCTCTTCCGGTCGCCCATGAAGGTCCAGGTATTTCCGGATGCGGCGACCGGGCGGGGTTCGCCCATGACGTAGTGGGCGCTTTCAATCTGGTGGATTCCCAGGTCGATGAGCGGTCCGCCGCCCTGGAGTTCCTTCTGGCCGAAGACCCCCCAGTTGGGGATTCCCCGCCGTCGCATCGCATGGACCTTGACATACAATATATCGCCGAGCATCCCCTCGTCGATCGCCCGCTTGCACATTTGCACCGCCGGCGAATAGCGCACCTGGAAGCCGACGCTCAGCAGCCGGCCGTTCTTTCTGGCCACCGCGATCATCTCCTCGCATTCGGCGGGGGTCATCGCCATCGGCTTCTCCACCATCACGTGGCTGCCGGCCAGCAGCGCGGCGATCGTGGCCGGATGATGCACGCCGTTGGGGGTGCATACATCGACGATGTCCAGTTTTTCGCACGACAGCATCTCCCGGTAGTCCAGGTAGGTGCGGGCGGCGGCGCATCCCGGCTGGCGCCTGAACCACTCGCAGCGGTCCGGCTTGATGTCACATCCGGCGACAATCTCCACGGAGGGGATTTGCGAATAGGCGAAGATATGCCGGCTTGAGATATTGCCGGTGCCGATGAAGGCGATCCGGAGCTTGCGGGGCTTGAGGGATGGCATTGGCGTGAATGATGGGGGTTGCGATGGAGGGCGCGCTGCCGCCTATGGCCGTTCGGCGCGCATGCGGGTCTGCACGTCGTGCAGGAAAAGCGCGTTGCTGTCGCGTTCGCGCATGCTCCGCAGCAGCTGTTCCATCGGCGCGGCCGGATCGGAGGATTTGAGCGCCAGGCCCTTTCGCAGGAACCACATGACCTCCAGGGCGTCTTCCTGGACGATGAGGTCTTCCTTGCGGGTGCCGGACTTGAGGATGTTGATGGCGGGGAAGATGCGCCGGTCCGCCAGCGTGCGGTCCAGATGCAGCTCCATGTTGCCGGTGCCCTTGAACTCCTCGAAGATGAGGTCGTCCATGCGGCTGCCGGTGTCGATGAGCGCAGTTCCCAGGATGGTCAGGCTGCCGCCGCCGCGGATGTTGCGGGCCGCGCCGAAGAAGCGCTTCGGCTTGTACAGCGCATTGGAGTCCAGTCCTCCGGAGAGGATCCGCCCCGACTTCGGCGCCAGGGTGTTGTATGCCCGCGCCAGGCGGGTGATGGAGTCCAGCAGGATGGCGACATGGCGGCCATTTTCGACCAGCCGCTTGGCGCGCTCATAGACGATCTCCGCCAGCGCGGCGTGATGCTCCGGCTGCTCGTCGAAGGTCGAGGAGACGATTTCCGCGTTCACCAGGTTCTTCATGTCGGTGACTTCCTCCGGGCGTTCGTCGATGAGCACCACAATCAGGGTGATGTCGCGGTTTTCCTCGTTGGTCAGGATGGAGTTGGCGATTTCCTGGAGCATGATGGTCTTGCCGGTGCGGGGCGGCGCGACGATCAGCCCGCGCTGCCCCCGTCCGATTGGCGTTACCAAGTCCATCACCCGCATCGTCAAGTCCGATTTCCGGCCCGGCTGGCTGGCCTCCAGCCAGATGCGCTGGGTGGGGTAATACGGGGTGAGGCTCTCGAAGGTACGCAGGCCATGGCGCTGCCGCGGATCGATGCCGTTGATGGCATAGACCTTGACCATGGCGGACATGGTCTCGCTTTCCCGGCGCTTGATGACGCCGAGCACGGCGTCGCCGGGGCGCAGTCCGTAGCGCTTGACATAGAGCGGGGTGAGGTAGATGTCCTGCGGCGTGGCGCGGTAATTGGCCTCCGCCGAACGCAGGAAGGCGTATCCGCCCTGGCCGATTTCGACCACCCCCGCGCCGAAGGTGAGCTCATTCACGCCATTGCGGGCGGCATTGCGGGCCAGCAGGTCGTCGAAGAATCCATCCAGTCCGCGGCCATCCGACGGCAGCGGCGCCTCCAGCTCTTCGCTGATTCGCCGGAGGATCTCCGGGGCGGTCTTGGTGAACTCATAGCGGTCGATGCGCGGGCGGTCGACGACGCGTTCCTCGTCCTCTTCGACATACGCGGGCGGGATTTCCGGAAATTCATCCGCATCCATGAAATCATCGGCGAAGGCCTCCTCGTCGAGGACAAAGCGCTGCGCCATCGCGGGATTTCCCTTTCCTCTGCCGCCATTTTTCCCCGTGCCTCTTGCCGTGCCGGGCGTCGCGCCCTTTCCGCCACGGCTGGCCGGCGGCGGCAGCGGCACGCCGGCCGCGCCCTGGCTTGCGGCGGCGCCATCGGCATTGCCGCGACGGCGGTCGCCATCCTTGGCGCCATGGCTTTTTGGCGGCGGCAGCACCACCGGCGGCGGCGCGGATCCGCCGTTGCCGCCCTTGGAAAGCGAGAGCAGCCCGCCGCCGAGATT
Organism: uncultured Lentisphaeria bacterium; assembly: GCA_934661755.1. GTDB lineage: Bacteria > Verrucomicrobiota > Lentisphaeria > Oligosphaerales > Oligosphaeraceae > CAKUJM01. Next base: position 9,975 of record CAKUJM010000033.1, read on the forward strand.
AGGCAGGAACGAACTTAGCAGCGACCCGCTGCCGCCGGCGGCCGGTGGCGCACCGGTCGCCGCATGGCCCTCCGGCGATGCCGCGCCGGAGGACTCCTCCGGGGTGAAGGACAATTCGTCCTGGGCGGGCGCATCCGCGGCGGCAGCCGCCTTCCTGCGGCCGCGCCGTGCCGGGCTCTTCGCTGCGGGAGTCTCGATCATCTCGGGATTTTCAATTTTATCGCTGGGGTCGTCCATGGAATGACAGCTGAAATGGATCGTAAGTGTGGGAAGTAGTCATGGCGGATCAGCGCCGTGGGCCTGGTTCAGGCCAATTCGTCATTGATCCGCCGGCATTGTGCGAAAAGCTCATCGATGGTCCCGTTATTGACGACGCCGTAATCGGCGCGCCGGAGCTTTTCCTCCTTGGTGAACTGCGACGCCAGGCGCAAGGTGATATGATCGTCGCTCCAGCCGCGTTCCCGCAGCCGCCGCCATTGGGTGGCGTCATCGCACCACACCGCAATCACCCGCGGGGCGGGTCTGGGGAAGTGGTCGGCCAGGCCGCCCTCATACCATAGCGGGATGGCGGCGACCAGTCCGCCGCCGGCGGCAGCGTCAAGCTGTTTCAGCCGGGAAATGATCGCGGGGTGGGTGATCGCCTCCAGCTGCCTCAGCCGTTCCGGGCTGCCGAATACGGCCGCCGCCAGGATCGGCCGTGCCAGCGTGCCGTCCGGATTGATCACGCCGTCGCCGAAGAGTTCGCGAATCCGGCGCATGACCTCGCTGCCTGGCGCATAGAGCGAATGCGCGATTTCATCGGCATCCGCAGTATGCCGCCCCAGTCGGGCGAACTGCCGCAGGATGGTGCTTTTGCCGCAGCCGATTCCACCAGTGATGACGTGCATTTTCCTTTTTGCGGTATTGTGTTGCCCAGGCTCGGGGCCGCGGCGGCGCCAGGCTGGCGTCTTCGCGGGGGACGCCTATGGATTTTCGGGGTGCAAAACTGCCGCACCGGGATGCTGGTGCTTGAACCAGGTCAATTGCCGCCGGGCATATTGGATCGTGCGGTTCGCCAAGGTCTCGGCCAGCGCCGCCTGCCCGCCGCGGCCGCCGCCCTCCAGGAACTGGGCGATCTCACGATAGCCCAGCGCCTGCCATGCGGTCGGCGTGGAGAGCAGTCCGCGGCCAATTGCGATTTTCGCCTCCTCGACCCATCCATCCCGGAGCATCTGGCGGGTGCGGCGGCGGATGCGTTCCTTGAGCCATCCGAAATCCGGAATCAGGCAAAGCTGACGGAATCCCGGTCGGGGATGAAGCTGTGGCGGCTGCAGCAGCCACGGCGGCTTGCCGGTGATCCGCAGGACTTCGACCGCCCGGGCGACCCGGCGGGGATTGGCCCACAGGTCGGCGGGGATCGCCGATGCGTCGCCGACGGCGCGGCGCAGTTCTTCGCGCATCGCCGCGACGCCTTCGGCAGTCAGCAGCGCCTCCCGCAATTCGGCGGCGATGGCGGCGTCGCCGGGCAGCATCGTCATCCCGTAGCATAGCGCCTTGAGATACATTCCGGTGCCGCCGACGATGATCGGCAGTCGCCCGCGCCCGCGGATCTGGCGGATCAGCTCTTCGGCGGCCGGCACGAAGCGGCTGGCGTCCCAGCGTTGCTCCAGATCGAAGCATCCGACCAGGTGATGGGGGATTTCGCGCCGTTCCTCCGTCGACGGCTGCGCGGTGCCGATTTCCAGCCCGCGATAGACCTGCATGGAGTCCGCGCTGATGATCTCGCCGCCGGACCGCCGCGCCAGATCCAGCGCCATGGCGCTTTTGCCTGACGCCGTCGGACCGCCGATGACTACCGCCGGCTCCTGCCCCTCATCGGTCATCGGGATTGCCTTCGCCATTGCCGGATTTGGCCTTCCGTCCGGAGAGGATGCTGACGGCGACCAGGAAGGCGATCGAACAGCAGATTGCGCTGTCGGCGACATTGAAGGCCGGCCAGAACTCGAAGCGGATGAAGTCGATCACGCCCCCCGCATAGAATGCGCGGTCGATGAAATTGCCGATGATGCCTCCCAGCAGGACTCCGAAGGGGATGGCCAGGATGGCCTTGCCTTCGGTGATGGTCCGGAAGAAGATGGCGATCGCCGCGGCGGCAGCCAGCGACAGCGCCGCCAGCATCCAGGTATGGTCGGAGAAGATCCCCCATGCGGCGCCGGGGTTGCGCCAGTGGACGATCCGCAGGAATCCGGGGATGAGCACCAGCTGGCCGGAGCCCGGCTGCGGCCAGATGGCGCAGACCAGCAGCTTGCTGGCCTGGTCCAGCGCCAGGACGGTGAGCGCAAGAATGCCGGGCAGCCCCAAAAGCGAAGTGCGGGACAGCCCCATCGATGAATTGACAGGAGGCTGCATGGATGCGGGAAAAAACACGGGCCCGGGACCGAAAAGGGAGGGACAGTCACCAGGGCCCGTGCAAATCATGGAGCGGCGGACCACATTGAAGAGAACCGCGTTCCCCGCCATCAACCATAGTCTTAAGTTCAAATAGGCGGGAGGCCGCCCGCCATCGTTCAAACGGCGGGAATAATGGAATGTGCGCCTAATATAAGCGGCTGGCGGCAATTTGCAAGAGTCCCCGGAAAAAAACCGCGCGCCGGGCCGTGCGGGCTGGCCGCCGCGCGGTTTTTCGCAATTGCGTCACACCCCGGAGTAGGCGGCAAAGCCGCCGTCGATGGGGATGACGGTGCCGGTGACGAATCCGGCGGCGGCGTCATCGAGCAGCCAGAGGACTGCGCCGAGCAGGTCTTCGGGGGTGCCGAAGCGTCCCATCGGGGTATGGCTGATGATCTTGTTTCCGCGGGCGGTGAGGGTGCCGTCGGGGTTGGTGAGCATTGCGCGGTTCTGGTTGGTCACGAAGAATCCCGGCGCGATGGCATTGACGCGGATGCCGGTCCTGGCCAGGTGGGTGGCCAGCCATTGGGTGAAGTTGCTCACCGCGGCCTTGGCTCCGGAGTAGGCGGGGATCTTGGTCAATGGCCGGAAGGCGTTCATCGAGGAGATGTTGAGGATGGTGCCGTGGCCTTTTTCGACCATGTCGGCGGCAAAGACCTGCGATGGCAGCAGCGTCCCGATGAAATTCAGGTTGAAGACGAATGATATCCCGGCGGGATCGAGGTTGAAGAAATTGAATTTCCCGGGTTCCGGCGACTCCAGGTCGGCCTTGTCGGCGTATTCATTGGCGGTGGTGCCCCTGGGGTTGTTGCCGCCGGCGCCGTTGATCAGGATGTCGCAGGGCCCGAATTTCGCCAGGATTTCCTGCCGGGCCTTTTCCAGCGACGCCTTTTCCAGCACATTTGCCGCCAGTCCAATGGCGTCACCGCCATCGGCGGCGATGGCGTCGGCGACCGCCTGGGCGCCTTCCTGCCGCAGATCCAGGACCGCGACCTTCGCGCCGCATTTCGCCAGCGCCTGCGCCATCATGCTGCACAGCACGCCGCCGCCGCCAGTGACCACCGCGACCTTGTTCCTCAAGTCAATTTTCAGGGGCAGATCCATTTTCTATTCTCCTTTTGCCGCGATTTTTGCGGCCTGCTTCAGTCTGGCGATCTCATCGGGCCACTTCTCCGGCTCGGGGGTCTCCAGGATCATCGGGACATTGTCGATGCGGGGATCGGCGGCCAGCCGGGCAAAGAGCCCCCAGCCGATCATCCCCTCGCCCAGCGGCGCGTGGCGGTCAAGGTGCGAACCGCAGCCGGCCTTGGCGTCATTGAGGTGCATTCCGCGCAGCTTGTCAAATCCGATCAGCTGTTCGAAGCGCCGCCAGAAGCGGTCATAGCCGTCATCATCCGCCAGCGGGATGCCGGCCGCCCAGGCGTGGCAGGTATCGATGCAGACGCCGCAGCGCTGCGGGCGGTCGACCAGTTCAAGCAGCCGTGCCAGCTCGTCCAGCGAGTTGCCCGCGACGCTGCCCTGTCCGGCGGTGTTTTCGATGACCGCGCATGCGGACGGGGTGCTGTCGATGGCTTCGCGCACGGCATCGGCGATATTGCGCAAAGTGAGATCGCGGTCGGCGCCCAGCCCGCTTCCGGGGTGGAAATTGAGCATTGACAATCCGAGCGCCTCGACCCGCCGCAACTCCTCGATGAATGCGCCGAGGGCCTTCCGGCGCTTGTCGCCATCCGGGTTTCCGAGGTTGATCAGATACGAGTCATGGGGGAGGATTGCCGCGGGCGCGATTCCGGCATCCCGGCAATTGCGGGCGAAGGCCGCGGCCTCCTCGTCGCAGATCGGCGGCGCGATCCACTGCCGCTGGTTCTTGGTGAAGAGCGCGAAGCCATCCGCGCCGATGGCGGCGGCGGCCAACGGCGCGTTATGCACTCCGCCGGCGATGCTGACATGGGCTCCGAAGTATTTCATTGGGGTGGTTGCGGGCGCGGGAGGGCGCCATTGTCATTGTCCTTCCTCATCCTGCGGACTCGCGGATCGCGGCGAGAATCTGCGGCAGGAGCTGCTTTTTGCGGGAGAGCACGCCCGGCAACTCGAAGATGTCCGCACCCTGGGCGCGATACGGCAGCACCGGGATGAGCTTTTCGCCCCCCAGCATCAGCAGCAGTGAATTTTCGCGGACGGGGTCGGTGACCAGCAGTCCGATGAAGGCCAGCTGTTCGGTGGCCATGATCTCCCGCATCGCCGCCACCAGCTCGTCGTGGCGTTCGGCAAGCAGCGCCAGGTTGCTTTCCTCCACCTGCGACAGCGCGAAGGCGACGCCGGCCTCGCAGTAGTTCTTGCGGTCGGCATTGAGCACCTCCATCGGCGGCCGGCAGGCCAATGGCGAGGCGATCGCGGAGAGTTCCTCCATGAGCGCCGTGCCGGTGACCCCGGCGATCTTCTCCAGCCACGCCACTGCCCGGCGGTCGCGCTCCGAGGTCGTCGGCGACTTCAGGTTCAGGGTGTCGGTGACCACTCCGGCCAGCAGCATCCCCGCCAGGGCGGGGGTGATCGACTCCCCGGCATTGCGGAACATCGACGACACCAGCGTGCAGGTGCTTCCGACCACATCGGTGGTGAAGCGTATCGGCTGGTCGGTGGGGATGGTTCGCAGCCGGTGGTGGTCCACCACCTCGACAATCGGCAGTGACTCCACGCCCGGCAGGCTCTGGTCCAGTTCGTTATGATCGACCAGGATCATCCGGAAGGGCAGATTGGCGGCGTCTTTCTTGTAGACGACTCCCGCCAGGCGGCTGTCGCCGTCGATCACCGGGATGTCATCCTCGTAATGCCTGGCGATCAGCTTGCCGACATCGCGCAATTTGTCATTTGGCGCCAGGATGAACGACTGTCCGCGCAGCCGGATGCGGTCGAGCGGGACCGCGAATGGCAGCCGCCGGATGATGGACGCCGAGTCGCACGGGCACTTCATGATGGTCACGTTCCGCCGTGCCGCCTCTTCGGCGATCAGCGGATCCACCGGCTGTTCGCCGGTGACCAGCAGGAGCCGCACGCCACGATGGAGGGCCTTGAGATGGATTTCCGGGCGGTCGCCGACGATGATCGCCAATTCGCCATTGCGGTCCGGCGGGAGATGTTCCTCGAAGCTGGCGGCCTGCATTGCCGCCACATACACCACGAAGGTCTGGATGCGCGCGGTATCGCAGGCGGTGATGCATTCGCCCTTGAGCACCTGCGCGACCAGGTCGATGGAGCTGGTGATTTCGCGGCCGGTGAATCCGGCTTCGGCGGCGCTTTTGTCCAATGCCAGCAGGTGGTTGAGCAGCCCCATGGGCGAGAGCATCCCCAGGTAGGTCCCATCCGGCGAGGCCACCGGCATCCGTGAAAGCCCGGACTGCCGCAGGGCCTCGAAGCCCTCCCACAGTGTGATGTCGGATGAAAGCACCTGCGGGGCGCGATCCATGACGTCCCGCACCCGGACATAGACGTCGGTGCGGATCTGCGGAGACGGCAAATTGAAGCGCTTCAGCAGATATCTGGCGCGTTCCGGCAATTCTCCGGGGCACAGCGCCTCGACCGCGGCGCCGCCGGACTCCTGCCGCCGCCGCAATTCAGCCAGGACGATGGCGGCCGCAATCGAATCGATATCCGGATTGCGGTGGCCGCTGACAAAGATCCGGCAATTATTGGAGGATGAGTTGCTTGACATGACGCCGCTTAATTTAATGCCTTCTTCAGCGACTGGGGCGGTCGTAGCATCCGCAACGATAGCCGTCCAGGTCCATGGCGGCATAATCGAATCCCAGCGCGTGCAGTCCTTCGGCGATTTCGCGATGGTGGCCGATCAGGCATGGCCATGACGACGGCGCGGTTTCGATGCGGGCGAGGTTGTGCTGGACCCGCAGCCGGAGCACGGCGTTGACGGGAAGATATCGGCGCAGCAGCGCCTCGCCCTTGGCCACGCGATCGAGCATTTGCGGCTCAAGGCGGGTCCCGTATTCAAAACGGGTGGCCAGGCATGGCATGGCGGGGCGCTGGGCGCAGGGCAGATTTCGCAGCCGGGCGCATTCGCGGATGGCGGCCTTGCCAATGCCCAGTTCGCACAGTGGCGAGCGCACGCCCAGCTCCGCCAATGCCCGCAATCCCGGACGGTAGGCATGGCGGTCATCGGCATTGGTGCCGTCCGCCAGATGCGCAATCCCGTGATCATGGCAGTGCTTCCGGAAGGCGGTGAAGACATGGCGCTTGCACCAATAGCAGCGATCCGGCGGATTGTCCCGCAGCTGCGGCAGCGACAGCGGATCAAAGCTGAAGAGCCGCACCTCCGCGCCCATCGTCTCCGCCTGGCTCACGGCCTCGGCGATCTCGTCGTCCGTCTGGAAGCGCGTCTGCATCGTCAGCACCGCCATCGGGAACGGCTCCTCCGACTGCATTTCCTGCAATGCCGAGAGCAGCAGCGTGCTGTCCACGCCGCCGGAATAGGCCAGCGCAATGCCCTCCGGCGCCAATGGCCGGAAAAACTGCTTCAGCTGTGAAAGCAACGGCATCTTCCTGGTTCCGTAAAGTTGGTTGATTTTGCGTCGGAATGGAGAATTTCAAGGGAGCTTGCCGGGAGCGCGAGGCCGGAAAACGGCGAAATCATGGCGCAAAAAAGCGCCAACTCCACGGATTCAGGATTTTTCCAGAAGAGGAATGGGGTCAGTCCCCGTCCGGTTTCGTCTCCGCCCGTTCCGCGGCCAGCCTGGCCATGGCATGGAGCTGCTGGAAGTCCAGTCCGGTGCGCTCGGCCAGGGCACGGATGCTTTCGTATTCGGGGTAGTTGCGCACGATGCCATCCCAGGTGCAGCGCTTGACTGCGGCCTGGCCGACTGGCAGCTCCACGGTTCGCATTTCCCGCGTCATGCAGGTGCGTTCCACCGGGTATTTGCGCAACCCGATGGCGGTGGTGCTTTCGAAGACGACGCGCTCCAGGGACGGCACCAGACCTCCGTCGGCAATGATTTGCAGGATATGCCCGGGGCGGTTTTTCTTCGCCTGGCACGGCACGATGCACACGTCACGCGCGCCGGCGGCCAGCAGCCGCTCCATCGCCATCCCGAGCACCTGGCCGGTGGCGTCATCGATATTGCATTCCAGGACATAGATTTGGTCCGGCGCCGCCGCCTCCTCGACGATCATGGCGCGCAGCAGATTGGGTCGTCCGAAGTCGCGCTTGCCAAGGCCGATGCCGACGCCGCGGATCCGGTATTGCGGCGGCAGATGGTCGCATGTCCGCAACGCCGCGGCGATCGCGATGCCCGTCGGCGTCACCATCTCGCCATCGACGCCGGAAGGCCGCAGCACGATGCCGTATTGCCGGGCGATATTGACCACTGCGGGCACTGGCACCGGCAAATCGCCGTGCTGGCAGCGCACCATGCCCTGCCCTTCGGTGAGGCCGGCGACGATGCAGCCATCGACATCCAGGTCGTCAAACAGCACTGCGGAGGCGACGATATCCACAATCGAGTCGATTGCGCCCACTTCATGGAAATGGACTTCCTCCAACGGCACCCCATGCGCCCTGGCCTCGGCCTCGGCGACAATCTGGAAGATTTGCCGTGCAAGCGCCCGGGCGCGGCCGCTCATCTGGCCGCGGTCGATTATCGCCTGGACATCCGCCAGATTGCGGTGCTCGTGGTGATGATGGTGCCCGTGGTGATGATGGCCGCCGCAGTCGCCGCCATGATCATGGCTGGCGTCATGCAGTTCGACCCTGAAATCGCATCCGGCGATGCCATGGGATCTGCCGTTGGCGATTTCGAGGCTGAAGCCATCCACTCCCAGGCTGTCGAGCGCCGCCATAAGCCGGTCACGGCTGGCGCCCAGATCCAGCAGCGACGCCGCCACCATGTCTCCGGAGATCCCGGACGCGCCTTCGAAATAAAGAAATCTTCCCATAGTCAATGCCTTTTCTTGCCAACGCGGGTTCCTGCTCCCGAATCCGTGGAGGCGCTTCTGTTGCGCCATGGCTTCGTCATTATTCCGGCCATGCGCTCCCGGCAAGCCCCTCAAAATCTCCCCATTCCGGCGCAAAACCACCCGGCTTCACGGACTTCCGGCCTCGTGTATCCGGAGCATCCGGCACGCCAGCACTGCGGCGCCGAAGCCATTGTCGATATTGACCACCCCCATGCCCTCGGCGCAGGAATTGAGCATCGACAGCAGCGGCGCGACGCCGCCGAAACTGGCGCCATAGCCCACGGATGTCGGCACTGCGATCACCGGCGCCTCGACCAATCCGGTCAGGACGCTGGCAAGCGCGCCTTCCATGCCGGCCACCGCCACGACCACATCCGCCTGGCGGATTTCCCCGACATTGTCCAGCAGCCGGTGCAGCCCCGCCACTCCGACATCGTAGTACCGCCGCACCGACGCCCCGAGGAAGCCGATGGTCCGTGCGGCTTCCTCGGCCACCGGCAGATCGCCCGTGCCACCGGTGCATACCGCCACCACTCCATCCCGCCGCGGCGGGTCGCCCCAGGTCGAGATCAGCGTCCGCGAGACCGGGTCATAGTCCACCGGCAGCCCCGCCTTCAGCACGTGGCGGACCTGCCGGGAGCTGCATCTGGTCGCGATCACCGGACAATTCGCATCGCGGAATCCCGCCAGTATTTCGGCAAGCTGCTCCCGGCTCTTGCCCGGTGCGTAGACGCCTTCGCCGGAGCCGGTGCGGGCGGCACGGGACAAATCCAATTTGGCAATCCCCAGATCCCTGTAGCTGTCTTCCGTCATGGCGGGCTATGCGGCTGAAGGTGAGTCGTGGCGGCTATTTGCCGTCCGTCGCCCCCTCGGTGGCGGCGGAGCCGGGGATGCGGTGGCGTTCCGCCAATTCCCGCGACATGGCGAGGTGGTTGCGGAACAGCACGTTGAAGACCAATCCCACCAGGAAGAACATCGACACCATGCTGGAGCCGCCATAGCTGAGGAATGGCGCGGTCAGCCCGGTCGGCGGGCATCCCCCGGTCACCACCCCGATATTGGTCTCGGCCTGCGCGATGATGAGCACCGCCACCCCCAGGCACAGCAGCATGTCGGAGCGGCTGCGGCATTCCCGTGCAATCAGCAGTATTCCGATGCAGATGGCCACATAGCAGGCGCCCAACCCCAGCAGCCCCAGGAAGCCGAACTCCTCGCCGACCACCGCGATGATGAAGTCGGTGTGGTTTTCCGGCAGATACGACTTCAAATAGCCCTGGCCATAGCCGGAGCCGGCCAGGCCGCCGGTGGCCAGGCACACCTGCGAACGCATCAGCTGGTAGGAGTTCTCCGGGTCATTGAAGGAGGTGATGCGGCTCATCCGCTCCGGATTGAACAGGATTCCCGCGGCGATGCAAACCCCCGCCAGCACCACCACGCAGCATACATATTTCCAGTTCATCCCCGCCATGAACATGATCGCCATCACCATCACCCCGGTAATCACCGTGGTCGACAGGTCGCGCCCCAGGAACATCAGCGCCAGCACCCCGCCGGCCATCACCCCGGGAATCAGCGCGCCCTTGACAAATCCGGCGATCTCCTTGCGGGAAATGCGGCCATAATAGGCCGAGAGGAATATCACCAGCGCGATCTTGGCGAACTCCGACGGCTGCACCTGGACGGAGCCGAATTTCAGCCAGCGCACCGCGCCATTGATTTCGGTGGCGAACGGGAAGAATGATATCCAGCTGCGGTGGAGCTTCACGCACGCCTGCGCCACCGCCAGATAGAACAGCGGCAGGCTCACCAGCAGCATCCACAGTCGTGACCAGTCAAACAGCCGGTCCAGCGGCAGCGCCGAGGCAACCACGCAGACGACGATCCCCAGCGCCACCCAGATGCATTGCATCTTCATGAAACGGTAGCCATGCGCGGCTATGGTCGCCGAATAGACCTCGCAAATGCTGACGGCGACCAGAAGCAACACCGCCACTGCAATCATCAGCGGCGCGGCGATCATCGACATCCTGGTCGCCGAGCTGTATGGATCCAGACGGTGCTTGTTCCAATATGGCTGGTCGCCCTTGTCGTCGGAAATGGCCATTGCTATTGCGGGTTCATGGGAGGGGATGCATCAACTTCGCGTATCCGGGGAAATATAAGCCGGTGGCGCGACATTGCCGCAATAAAATGGCTTTGCGCGACCACGGCGTGCGCAACGCCGGCCATGGCCGCGCAACATCACCCACCCTCACTTCGCGGGCTACGGGTACAGCGGCTCGCCGGAGGCGCTCATGATGAACCCGGCGACCGCGCCGCCGGCGGTGACGCGGTCCTTCAGCAGCCCGAGGCCCTCCCAGGCCACATGGCCGTCGACAAATCCCAGATTGGCGCCGTTGCCATGGACAAGCGGAATGCCCTTGAGATTGCTGTCGTTCTTGTCGGTATAATAGAAGTTCTGTCCCTTGCCTGCGGCGTCGCCGCGCACGGAGTCGCTGATCTGGAAGTATTTGGCGGGGCTGTTCACCCTCATGGCATTGAGGTAGTAGTATTTTTCATTTGCCTCCCATTTGGTGACATACGGGCTCTTCACCCCTGCGTATACCATTTCATACCCGATGTCATACCATGCCCTTTTGGCCCCGTAGGTATTGTAGTGGTTTGCGGTGGCGGCGCGCCTGATCATCGGGCAGTAGGTGTATTTCAGCCCCTTCCACCCCATCGCCTTCAGCCGTTCGCGCCCGTAGAGCCCCTGCGACCAGGTTCCGGCGGCGTTGTTGTCCGGCACCATCACCGGCCAGAAGTTTTCATTTTCATCGCCGTACATGACGAAATCGAGCAGCACCTGCTTGATGTTGTTCACGCAGCTGATGGCCTTGGCCTTCTCCCGCGCCTTGCTCAGGGCCGGCAGCAGCATCGACGCCAAAATGGCGATGATCGCGATGACCACAAGCAGCTCAATCAGGGTGAATTTCTGCCTTCCATGCAACTTGTACATACTACTGGGCATCATTTTGTTCTCCGCGTTTTCGATTTCCAGAAGACCGTGGCGCTGGTGTTCTCTTCGCCATGATTTCGCCTCTTTGCGGTCACGCACTCCCGTCACGCTACCTCAAAAAGTCGTCTTTCCGACGCCAAAGCACCAGCTTCACGGATTCGGGGATTCGTTTCTTCGAATCAACCACTCTGATGAAATTGTAGTAAAAACTAACACATTTTCAATAGCATAGAAGTTGTTTTCCATGGAACAAAAGTACTTTTGCCGGAATGTGCCGCCATGCATTCCGCATGGCGCCCAACCGAAGGCGGGCGGGGAATGCGGCCCGCCGCCACCCGCATCCATTGGCGCGTCCGCCACCGACGGCTGCGGGCGGAGAGGGGGTGGTGTCATTCATTCGGGGTGGCCAGGCATTGGATATCGTCCAGCAGCGCCATCACCTTTTCCAGCGAGAACGGGAAGCGTGTGCCCCGGACCTTCTGAAGTTCCCGGAAGGAGGGCAGAAGCCGGGGGAGGCACTCGGCCACATTCCGCAAATCAGGTAGCAGGCCTTTAGGATCCAGCGAGGCACGGCGGGTGAAATGGGCCAGCCTTTGCGCCAGGCGGTCATCCGCCACCGGCTGGCTGCTGCCGGCCACCCGGTTTTGGATGTCTGCAAGCAACCGCAGCCGCCTGGCAATGCCCTGCCAGCCATAGAGGGCAGCGTATTCGTCGGCCTCGGCGAAATGCAGCCGCACCTGGCGGGGACGACTGCAAGGGGCTTCCGGCAACTCCACCACCACGGCCAGTTCCTCGCCATCGTAGGACCAATCCAGCGATTGTCCATTGCATTCGACCGCAGTCGGGGGGAGGCATCCGTGCAACCGCAGGGTGATTGCGCGGCTCGTCCGCCATCCATCGCATGTGCCGGATGCGGCGCCGATTTCGACAACCCGGCATTGCCCTTCGCGCCAATGGCGGAAGCGGGTGCGTACGCACTGCCCCTGGCGATAGCCGTTGCCCACGCCGTCATCCTCATAGAGTTCGTATTCGCCGCATTCGCCGGGGTAGACGACCACGACCGGTTTTTCCAGCACCCCGCTGTCGCCGGCGCGGGATCCGGCGGGGGCCTCCGGCAGGATGGTCCCGGGCCTTGCCAGCATCGGCAGGTCGGATTGGAGGCGATTGACTTTTATGGTTCGGCCTCCGTCCAGGAGCATTCCGGTGGCCAGGTCATACCATTTGCCTGGCGGCAGCCAGAGGCTCTGCATCGTCATGCCGGTTTGCGGATCAGCGGGCGAGGCCACCGGGGCCGCCAGGATGTGCTCGCCGAAGAAGTATTCGCCGGGGTGGCGATATGCCTCATCGATTTCCGGATATTCATAATAGAGGGGCCGGCAAAGGGCGATGGCGGTGTCGCAGGCCTTCCGGCATTCGCCATAGATGTACGGCACCATCCGGAGACGCCGTCGAATTTCCCCGCGCAGCAGGTCATTCCAGGGCGCCGGGAAATTCCAGAAGCGGCGTTCGGCATAATCGAATTTTGCGGAGTGGACGCGGAAGACCGGCGAGCAGACACCGAATTGCATCCAGCGCAAATAGAGTTCCGGCGCAATCGCTTCGCTTTCCATGTGTCCGCCCAGGTCGTGGCTCCAATAGCCGAAAAGGACGTTGGCGGCGGCGGCAGTCACTTCGATTTCCTTTGACAGGGTTCCCCAGCTGGAGCAGGCATCGGCGGAGAATCCGATTTGGAATCCGGCGCCGTCCATTCCGCCGCGGCACGCGAATACCATCGGCCGTTTGGCGGGATTGCGGCGCTGCTGATCACGCAGATGCAGCCGATTGAGCCATGCCAGCGGGCGGAAGCCGGCCTGCTGGACGCCCTCCTCGCATTGCCGCCAATCCATCCACCAGAAATCGACGCCGCGATCCTCTTCCGGATTGAGCAGCAGCTTGAAATACAGATCCATGAAGTGCGGATCATCCAGGGCGAAGGGGATTTTCCGGCCATCCCCTTCGGCCTTCATGGCGGCTGCGAAATCCGCGTAGCATTTTTCCTGCGGCCCCACGCCCTGGTCGGGATGCAGATTGAGGGCGGGGTGGATTCCCAGCTCATGGATTTTGCCCAGGAAGCGCCTCGGATCCGGGAAGAACGCGGGATCCCAGGTATAGCCAGTCCAGCCCGGCAAATGCCAATCCATGTCAATGCCCAGCACATCCAGCGGCGTGCCGGCTTGCTCGAAGCGGGCGGACAGCTCCTCCAGCTGGACATCATCGTATGCCCAATAGCGCGAATACCAGTGACCGAAAACGTAATGCGGTGGTAGCGGCGGACGCCCGAACAACTGCGATGCCGCCAGCAGGCACGATCGGTAATCGTGGCCATACCCGAAGAAATACAGGTCGCGGCGACGCGCGGCCTTCGGGCGCACGTCAATCCACTCGCCGAAGACCGGATGCGGGACAATCGCCGCCGTCATGGAGTCGTCAAACACCGACCAGCCGGACCGCGAGAGCAGGCCATCGCCCGGATGGAATTTTCCACGGACCTGGCGCCTGCCTTCAACCCACGGCATCAGATCCAGCAGGTCATCGCCATCGAGCATGTCCAATTCGGTGAAACTGCCCTTGAGATTGCGATCATCCGCCAGGCCAGGATGCCAGCAGACCCGCGCTCCATTGAGGTCGAAGGCGATTTGGAGGCTGTCAGCGGTGAATCCGCCATCCGGACGGTATTCCAACTGCATGCGGCCGGTATCGATTCGCAGCGACTTTTCGTCCCGCGACACCGAAAAGTGCGGTGAGCCGAGGTCGCGGCAACAGATGTTCTGGGTGGGACGGTCGTCAAAGACGCCATCCTCCGACCATTCGAGGCGCATCAGCCGGCCGGTTATCACGGTGAAGCGGGCATTGCCGGCAATGACCGCGTTGTCCCGCGCGGCGTGGGACCTTTCCTTAAAGTTGTTCATCAGGCAGCTTCCCTGGCATTGCCAAATATGGCGGGGGATGGGACAGGATTCCGGATTCGGGAATAAAATACCCCTGCGTCATCTCAAACTTCATTGAACACAGGTTCGTTAATTTGAATCATCGCCCATCAGGCAGCAGAGCGGGCCTTATATTAGCCCGCATGCAGTACATTCACGATGACAGCCTTGACGGGAGCAATGTCTGGATTGACTTCCGGGATATTTGCGGGAAGGAGGTGTTTCCCGCCGCGATCTCGACCGCCGGCGCGATCTGCCACAACAATGGCGAGCGCTACCACCTGGCCAGCCGGGATTTCCTCCGCTTCACCCGCAATGGCTACCATATTCTGCAATACACCGAGCAGGGCCTGGGGCAGATCAGCTACCGCTTCCCGGACGGGCGCACCGCCACCTACGACCTGCCGCCGGGGAGATGCTTCTTCATCACCCACGACGATGAATTCAATTTCCATTCCCCGGGGGATTGCCAGTGGAGCTACATCTACATCGGCTTCCGTGGCGAGCTGGCCAGCCGGATCTTCGGGCAGATCCGGCAAGGCGAGCCGGTGCGCAGCCTGCGGGATACCTCCGCATGCGTCACGCAATTCCGGCAATTGATCCGCCAGGCATTGCGGACCAGCATGACCTCGACGGATGTCCGGAAGGCGGCGTGCTCGATCTTGCTGGATTTGGAGAAGGAGCTGTCGGACGACGAGCTGGCAGGGCTGGGCAGCCTCCAGCGCGAGGCGACGGAATTTGTCCGCAACAACCTGTCGTGCATTGACGTGCGCAAAATGGCCTCGCATTTCAAATTGGCGGAGAAGTACTTCCAGACCTATTTCAAGGCGCAGTGCGGCATTACGCCGGGAAGATTCATAATGGAGCAACGGCTAATCCATGCCGTGCACCTGCTGGAATGCACCAACATGAAGCTCAACGCCATCGCGGAATTATCAGGCTTTGCGGATGCCAGCCATCTTTGCCGGACCTTCAAGAGGAGCATTGGCATGACTGCGCAATCATACCGTGAAAACGGCGGAAATGCATGCAGGGCGATTTATGGCCAAATGATATCCAAGGGCCTTCGCCCCGACGGCGCATCCTGAACGCCGCCGGGGGGAGAAAGGGGATTCACCCCAGCCGGATTTCCTGCCATCGCGGCTCGTATTTGGAGATTGTCAGCGGGATGTTGAAGATCCCGGCGTCGGTTTTGATCTCGACGTCGTAATCGCCGCAGAAGCCGTAGAGCTTGTTCCTGCCGTCGCGCTCGTATTCCAGGGTTTCGTCGGTATGCCACTCATGGTGGATCAGATCATAGAGCACCCCATAGGCGGGCTTTTCGGTCATGTCGTTGTTGAGCAATCCGCCCAGGTAGCGGTTTTCGCCCTGGTTGTTGTTGATGGCGCCGGCCTGCTGGAATGCGGTGTTGTCCACCAGGTTCCACCAGGTGATGGCGCTCATGGCGGGATGGCTGAACCACATGCGGTACATCTTCTCGGCCACCAGCGCCTGGAAGGCGGGCCCGTCGCCCAGCGGCGCCTCGGCGGGGATGGTGATTTCCGAGACATTCAGCGGCAGCCCCAGCGATCCATACAGGTCCATGTGGGCGTACACATGCGCGGGGTCGAGCATCTGGTCCGACCACTCCACCAGCCGCTCGATTGCCCCGTAGAAGGCGATATGGTACTGCAATCCGAGTCCGCGCACCGGCAGCCCCAGATCAAGCAGCCGCCGGACATGCAGATAGAGCGGCGTATAGCCGCCATGGTAGTTGTTCCAGCTCATCCACGGCCCCTCGTTGTAGATCAGCTCCGTGGATGCGGGGAAGTAGCGCCCCGCCAGCCGGAAGAGCTTCTCGATATGATGCTCCGGGACATTTCCCTGGGGATAGATCTCCGGGAAAACCGGATCCAGCTGCAGCCCCTCGTTATAGACATCGAACCAGTGGATCCTGCCGGCATAGCGTCCGGCGATCCCGGCGATATGGCGCTCATACTCGTCCAGCAGCCGGAACTGGTTGCGCGGGAGCCAATCCGGCATCAGCGTGTGCCAGACCATCGGATGGCCCTTGGCGTGCAGATAATGTGATTCGCAGAAATCCACCACTTCGTCCGCCGGCGGACGACGGTAGATGTACTGGCTGCCCTTTTCCTGGCGGAAGCGTCCGCGTTCCGGCTCGTAGGCATCCCAGTAGAAGGGCACCACCGCCTGATTGAACAGCCGGGTGAACTTTTCGGCATAGACGTCGTTCTTCCAGCTTTCATCGCCCACGAACTGATTGAGCATGAAGGCATTGGCGCCAAACCGGAATTCATGGCGGCGCAGACGGTAATGGATGGCGCAGCGTTCGACTGGCCTGCCGTCCGGAGCGGTTATCGACAACTTGAGCGACCGTTTGCGGGCGGTGCGGGTGTCGCATTGGATCCGCTCATCGATCTCAGGCGAGTAGGCCACCAGCCGCCGCAGTATTTTCCGGGCCTCGGGGGAAAAGCTATTCATGAGTTTTTATTCACTGATGACGATTTCAAAGAATGGGGTCGGGCCATGCTTCAGCCCGGCCAGGTCCACTTTCAGCGACATGCCATCCGGGGTGCGTTCCACCGGGACTTCCTCGCGGCGTTCCCCGGCAAGCGACAGCGCATAGCAGCGCATCCGGCCGCGGCGGTTGATGCGCAGATCATACCGTCCGCACTGATACAGTATCGGCAGGGTTCCGATGACCCGCAGATACGCCCCCGTGGAATCATGTTGCATGCCGGTGTTGGCGATGCGGGTGGACAGCACCAGCACCATCCGCTCCGATTCCGACAGCGGCAGATCATCCACCGCCGCCAGCCCGATCAGCGAATTGACGCTGTTTTCCACGACCTCCAGCGTGCCAAGCCGCTGGCGTCCGCCGGCCGGCAGCGCGACCGCCTCGCTTTTCGGGGTGACGACGGTCATTTTCCGTTCCCTGGCGAACAGGGTGATCTGTCCGGTCTGGCTCTGGTAGATTTCCCGTTCCAGGTCGGTGCAGTTGTCCGCCGGCAGGATTGCGCGTTCGCGCATCGTGGCCACCAGCGACTCCAGCGACGGGTCGTTGGCGGCGGTCTCCCGGGCCTGCGCGAACCATCCGTGCCAGATGATTTCACCGGTGCCGGCCGGCGTGAAAAGCAGATCCGGCGGCGTCGGCGTCGGCACCCGGCCATATGGCGGCAGGTCGGTATACAGCGTCGCGACATTGGTGAGCAGCCCCACCCGGCTCTGGGTCGGCGCCAGCGCATACGAGCTGCGGCCGATGCTGAAGACGTAATCGCGGCTCAGCGCCACCGCGGCCCGGTGTCCGGCGGCGGCCACGTCCCGGCGCAGGAAGAACAGCGACGACAGGAATTCGCCGGCGCGCAGCACCGGGTTGTTGGCGGCATGGAAGGAGTTGGCGCGCTGGTCGTTCCGGAGCGCGACCGCGCCGGAGTGGATGGCCAGCGAATCCCAGTCGTTGAGGGCGGCATACGCATCCAGCGCCACCGGCTTTTCGTACTGGTATGGGTTCCGGAAGACGTAGTTGTGTTCGTTGAAGAAGAATGGCCGTCCGTAGATCCGGCCGCCGAACGGATAGCGGAAGAGGCTGGCGCCGTCGGCAATCGAACTAGCCTGGCTGACGACGGCCCCGGGCTGCTCTCCGCCATCCGGATGGCAGTGATAGCCATGGGCATCGACGATCTGCACCGACTCCCATGACACCGCGGAGCATCGCAGCGCCGGCATCGGGCACTGGAGGGTCAGCCCGTCATAGCCGCACTCCTTCATCACCTGGTCGCAGAAGCGGTAGGCCGCCTTCAGGTTCGTGTACCAGAACTCGTCGTAGTCCACCCGCAGCTGCGACCGGTCCCAGTATTTTGGCAGCGGCGGATCCGCCATCACCGACGCCGGATGCGGGCATTTTTCCGCAGGCAATGCGGCGTACTTGTCCCGGAGGAATTCGCGCCAGCGCCGTTTGAGGAATTTGAAATCCTCCGGGTAGCTGCGCTCCATCACCGGCGCGTATTCGATCCCCAGCCCGATTTCGTTGTAGTATTCCACTGCAATGAACACCGGGTCGTCCTTCCATGCCAGGCCGGTGTAGGGATTCACATGATCGAGCACCATCTTCGCGGCCTTGGCGAAGCGTTCCCGCAGCGCCGGCTCGCCGATGATGAAGAGGACCTTGTTGGCCATCCGCTTCTCCGCGACCTGGAACCACTCGCGTTCCGAGGAAAACAGCCAGAAGGCGAACAGGTTCAGCTGCAAATATACACCCTGCTGCTTCATTTCATGCACCATCCGGTCCCAACGGTCGAAATAGCGCGGCAGCGGCTTCATGTCCTCGGTGGAATGCGCCATCAGCCAGGCGTCAAAGCCATGCATCCGGAAGAGGTTGTATCCCTGCGCCCGGATGGCGCGGGCGTACTCGGCCGCCAGGCGCGGGAAGTCGCTGTCGCTGGAGTCCTTCCAGACCTTCTCATCCGGCTCGCCGCTGAAGCCATGGAAGCGCTGGGGGGCGGGGTTGTTCTCGAAGGCGACATGGCCATCGCCGGTGATGACTGCCCGGCCATATTTTCCGGCCGGGGCGTCTACAAGCGCGGAGAGATCCAGGGCGGTGCCGGCCTTGACCGCCAGTTCGCCGGTGTCGATGGGGATGTACCCCTCACTGGCCGTGAACACCTGCGACGGCGGGGGCGGCGTGACCGCACCCCAATGCAGCCCCCAGCCCTCCGATCCCGCCACCACCTTGACCGCCAGCAGGTTCTCGCCCGGCTTCACTGGCAGGAAGACCAGGTGGTTGGCCGGCGACACCGGCTTTTTCGCATTGCCGTCGTCCATTGTCGAATAGACCAGCTTTCCATTGAGATGGATTTCCATCCACCAGTCCGCGCCGAAGCCGACCGGGACCATGCGGGCGGCGTCGGAATGGAAGCGGTTGTAGAGCATCGCCGCATCGCGGAAACGCCGGCGGCTGGCTCCGGCTTCCCGCCGCAGATCCAACTGGAAGCCGTCGCCCTCCGGTTGCGGCCATGCCAGCGCCGGCATCACGGTGTCGCCGTCCGCCAATCCCGGCATTCCCTCCGGAATGGCGTCCACCGGCGCGGCGTCATCCGGCCTGATCAGTCCGAATACGGTCCATTCCTCGGAAAACGGCGGCGGCTCGGCGTCAATGCGGGTAAGATCGACCAGGAACATATCCGAGAGCACCACCTTGCCATCCAATTCGCCCAGATACAGCGACAGCACCGGCGGATCCTGGGGGTCGTCGCTTTCCAGGCCGGGGATGATTTCGACAAAGATCTTCTGCAACCCCTGCCGGAGAGGCAGCTGCCGGAACAGCCCGAGGTTTTTGGGCTTGTTGCGCATCCGGTATGAAATCACCATCGGGCGCGTCTGCGGCTGTTCGCAGTCCACGGTGAAATAGCAACGGTAGATATGGCCGACCTCCATGGTGCGGATCGGCTGCTGCAACTTGAAGAGCCCGGCGTCGTTCCCCTTTGCGATCCGCAAGGTCACCGCGCCATCGCCGGTCTCCACAGTGCCGGCGGCGCCCAGGATTTCCCAGCCGTCAAGGCCGGCGGAAAAATCGGCGTTGCGCAGCAGATTCTCAATCTGGCCGGCATTGGCTACCCCCAATGCCAGAAACAAAAGGAATATCATCAGAAACCGCCGCATCGCCATCCTCCTCTTGGTCAAGATCCAGCCTGGATCCGTGAAGTTAGTCAATTCCGCACAGACGCCCCATGATCAGGACGGCTGCGTTTCCGTTGAATATATTTTTGCGGCAGAGTGTCATTCGTTGAACACAAGTGCGTTTGATGGAATCATCCCGTCACGGCAAGGCCACGGGATGCCTCACCCGGGGTAGCAAGGGCGTCTCGCCCTTGGACAATTATGTTGTTGCAACAAAGCGCGTTCTTCAAACTACGCACGGACGCACGTCAAGCCCGACGCCAACCCCCAGGCCCCTCAGCCTCCCCTGCAAGGGGAGGCTTTTCCTGTCGTGAAAACTGGAGCGCGGTCGTTTAACGCCCATGCATGGACGCACGTCAAGCCCAACGCCAACCCCCAGGCTCCTCAGCCTCCCCTGCAAGGGGAGGTGCCGCCGACAGGCGGCGGAGGGGTTAACCGCGTGA
>CAKUJM010000034.1 GCA_934661755.1 uncultured Lentisphaeria bacterium
AACGGAGGGTAACGGAGGGTAACGGAGGGTAACGGAGGGTAACGGAGGGTAACGGAGGGTAACGGAGGGTAACGGAGTCGCGTGTGAATTTTATGCCGGCAGCCAGCCGCGATATTGATTAGCGCGCTTATATTTTCCTGCGTACGTGGCGCGGCGTCTCTTTTCCCGTCGCGCCGGCTTTGCCCCACCCGCATCCACATCACGCGCCATGGCTACATTTACCTATTCTGAATTGACCGAGTTGCTAGAAGTCGCCCCCCCGTTGATGATGCTGGACACGGCGCAGGTCTCCGAGGACGGGTGCGAGGCCGTTGGGCGCAAGGCGGTGTCCATGGGCGAGGCTTTTTTCGAGGGCCATTTCCCGGGACAGCCGATCATGCCGGGGGTGCTGCAAGTGGCGGCCATGGCGCAGCTGTCGCGGCTGCTCTATTTGCGTGGCGGCCATCCTGGGGCGGGAAAACAGATTGTCCTCCGGCAGCTGAAGCGCATCAAATTCCGCAAGCCGGTGATTCCGGGCGACGTGCTGACAGTCACGGCGAAGATGGCTCCGGGATCGTCGGAAGACGAGCGGTGTTTCCAGGTCAGTTGCGCGTCCGCGGCGGGTGTCACCGCCGCCGGGCAGATCACTTTGGCGACAGTCGGTGGCGATGATGCGGATTATGGCCGCCGTCCCGTTGTCCCCGAGGAGTCGCCGTATGCGGACAAGATGGCGTCGGCGGAGCGCTTCGACATCGTCCGGCTCATGGAGCTGCTGCCGCACCGGCCGCCGTTCCTGCTGATCGACCGCGGCTTCGGCGTCGGCGCGCCCGGCGAGGAGGTCTGGGGATGCAAGAACATCACCGGCGATGACGTGTTGCTGCGTGGCAGTTTCTCCGGGCAGTTCCCCGGCTATTTGCTCATCGAGGCCGGTGCGCAGCTGGGGTGCGCGCATGTGCTTTCCCAGCCGGAAAACCGCGGGAAACTGGGGATTTTCCTCTGCATAGACGAGGCCAATTTCCACGCGCGGCTGTTTCCGGGCGACCAGCTGGTGATCCATGCCTGCTGCCATGCCACCGGCCATGCCGGAATTGCCTCCGGCGACTTCATGGTCGGCAGCCGCAAAGTCGCGGATTGCCAGCTCAAATTCATTATCGCGGAGAGGGTATGACGATGTCGGATGCAGAAAAAAGTGAAGCGGCGCGTCCGGATGGCGGTGCGCCCCATTTTGCCGGCGGCGGCAAATGGGCGCATATCCGCACCCTTCCGGAGTTTCCGGTGATGCTCATCGGCGTGGCCGCCCTCATCATCCTGGTGGGATTCTATGTCTCGATGATCGTCAGCGGCCATCCGGAAAAGGCCAACCACATCTGGAAGATCATCGGCTTCCATATCACTGGCGGCGCGGCCATCGGGACCCTCAAGGGCAGCGCCTACTCCGATCTGGGCAATGTGGAGAACATCGTCATCAACGGGCTGCTCACGGTGGTGATCATCTTCCTTTTCACCAGCGCCTTCAATCTGTCGTGCCGCGGGCTGTTCCACATGCCATGGCTGAAGAAGAGCTTCTCGAACCTGAAGACCGGCGCCAGAAGCCAGAAGAAGACCTGGGCCAAATTCGGCATCCCCGGAATCTTTGCCTTCGTGATCTTCCCGATGACGGGCACCGGGCCGATCATCGGGTCGCTGCTGGGGCGGCTGATCGGCCTGGGATTCTGGACCACCATCGCCACCGTCACCTCCGCCAGCCTCTCCACAATCGTGCTGGCCGCACTGTTCGGCGACTTCCTCTCCGACAAGCTGGGCGACCGGGTGCTAAGCTACATCGTGCTTTCGGTGATCCTGCTCATCATCCTGAGCGCCGGGCTGGGGCGGCTCTACATGTGGATGAGGGGGCGCGGACATTGCCGGTATCGTTCCGCAACCCGCGTGGAAGCCGCGCCCCGCGATGAAACCAACGACCTGGATTTTATCTTCGATGCCGCCGGCGGGGGGCGTCCGGGAAGCCAGGGCGGCCAGTCGGGGCCGGATGACGACGGCGACGCGACTGGATCGCCTTGATTTTTGCAATGGCAGGCGCAGTGGGCGCCCGCAATGTCCCGCAAATGCCATGGGTTGGCGGGACGCCGTGCCGGGTCTGGCGCAACCAGCCCATCCCTTCACCCATCTTACCATAAAATCACGCCAATGGACATCGTCAGCCGGATAAAGGAGCTCAAGCAGTCGTTGAATGCGGTGATTCTGGCCCACAACTACGTTGGCGCCCAGGTGCAGGACATCGCGGACATCACCGGCGATTCCCTGGGGCTGTCGATTGAGGCGGGGCGCACTTCCGCGCCGGTGATCCTGTTTGCCGGCGTGCGCTTCATGGCGGAGACCGCGAAGATCCTGTCGCCGCAGGCCGAGGTGCTGCTGCCGGTGCCGGATGCGGGCTGTCCGATGGCGGACATGGCGGATGCGTCGGAGGTGGCGAAGTACCGCCGCGAGCATCCGGACACCATTCTGGTGGCGTATGTGAACACCACCGCCGCAGTCAAGGCGGAAGTGGATATCTGCTGCACCTCCGCCAATGCCGACCGGGTGATCCGGTCGCTGCCGCCGGACCGGCCGGTGATGTTCCTGCCAGACCGGAATCTCGGTGCGAACACCGCGGCCAAGCTGGGGCGGAAGATGGAGCTGTGGCCGGGGTTCTGCCCGACCCACAACCAGATCCGACCGGAGGATGTGCGCAATGCGCGCCTGGCGCATCCCGGCGCAATTGTCATGGCGCATCCGGAATGCACTCCGGAAGTGGTCGCGCAAGTCGATGTGGCGCTGTCCACCGGCGGGATGCTCAAATATGCAAAGGAGGCCCCGGAGGGCACCGAGTTCATCGTCGGCACCGAGCATGGCATCATGCACCGCCTGGTGCTGGACAATCCGGGCAAGCGCTTCTATCCTCTCCAGCCGGTGCCGCTGTGCATGAACATGAAGAAGATCACCTTGGAGAGCGTGCTCCACGCCTTGGAGAGCCATCAGGAGCGCATCGAGCTGGCGCCGGAGCTCATCGAACGCGCCCGCCGTCCGATCGAGCGCATGATCGCGCTGTAGATTCCGCCGCCGGATGAAACAGAAAAGCCCGTACATCATCGTCAATCCGAGAGGCCGGGTTGATGATGTGCTTTTCAATGTGACCCACCACTTCCTGGAAGGCGATGTCAGGCTGCACACCCACAGCTGTGTGGAGTTCACCTTTTTCGAGAAGGGCTTTGGGCGGCACATCTCCCGCAGGCATTACCAGATCATCCATCCCGGCGATGTCTGCGTCACGCTGAATCACGGCTTTCATGGCATCCAGAAGCCACAGGACATGCAGGTGTACAACATCACCTGTTCGCAGAATCTGCTTGACCATCTGGGGGGTAAGGTGAAATTCCTCAGCCAGCTGGAGACGCTGTTTTCGATTCAGGGCAGGTGCGTGTTCTTCCATCTCAATCCGCAGGAACGGGAGGACGTCATGGCGATATGCGACCGGATGTTCCGACTCTATTCGCGGGATCGTGACGGCAACCGGGTGGCGCTGTGGGCGCTGATGATGACGCTGATGTGCATTCTTGCACAGGCGGAGATCGTGATCCATGCGGAGAGGAAGAACGTCCCGTCGGGCATGGACGCGATCATGAAGTACATCGACGGGCATTTCCGCGAGCCGCTGGATCTGGCGGGGCTGGCCGCGATGGCGGGGCTGTCGCCCGGGCACTTCATCAAGGTGTTCAAGGACAGCTACAGCCTGCCGCCGATCGACTATGTGCGCGAGGTGCGTCTGAACGAGGCCTGCAGGATGCTGCTGACGACCAATTTGCCGCTGAGCCGGATTGCCGCTGAAGTCGGCTGGGGAAGCGTCAGCAATTTTATTCATTATTTCGTATCGAAGAACAATATCACCCCGGCGCGTTACCGGAGAATTAATCGGAATCCGCAGCTATAACAGCATGTTGTGCAAGATGTTGTTTGGCGTGTATGGCGTGGTGGCCATCTTGTCGTAATTTTTAACAATTTTGCGTGATTTTTCACAATCGCAATACGGCATTGGCCAAACGGTGGTATCCTATGCATGTTGTCGAACATGGACGTCGCCGGCGTCGATGGGATCGACGTGGAGAAAAACAGGAGGACAATATGAAGATAGCGAATCGGCATTACTTCACCCTGATTGAGTTGCTGGTGGTAATCGCGATCATCGCGATATTGGCGTCGATGCTGTTGCCGGCCTTGGGCAAGGCGCGTGAGAAGGCGCGCACCGTCAGCTGTGTCAACAACCTGAAGCAGGTGATGACAGTCATGCTCATGTATGCGGATGACAACGACAACAAGTTCATCCAGTATCCGGGAGGTGACATCGAGGGGGCCTGGCTCAGGATTTTCGAGAGGTGCGGCTACAAGGTGGGGAAGGCGGCATATTGTCCAAGCCGGAAGATTCCAACCGGTGACGATCAATACCTCCAGACCTACGGTTTGCCGGGGTGGTATGGCGGGGCCTTGAACATGAACTGGTACGGGGCCGCCCTGGCCTATGACACATACGACTATTTCAAATGGGATGCGGGGAAGAAGGAGCAGGTCTGGCATTTTGGCAAATCCCGCACGCCGTCGCTTTCGAATCTGTTCTCCTGCTCCGCGACGTCATGGAGAACCGCGCTTTTCTATTATGCCATGAGTGGAAGCAACAACGCGGGTGGATGCCTGGCGCACAACAGCAACTCGCTGATGAATGTCGCCTTTCTGGATGGCCATGTCTCGGGCATGGGGGCGCAGCAGCTGAATCAGATGCTGGGCTTCCTCACGGTCTTGAGGCTTGACGGCTCGTCGATCAGCCTGCCCCACGGCGGTCCGCCGTGGGCTGCCAATCCGTAAGTCTACAGCGTCATTCCCGTCGTTGCAGCGCAAAGCAGTCCGGAGCGGCACGCAACTGTCTGAGGCGGCTGCATCCGGCGGGTGGCCATGTTTTTTTTCAGGTCTACAAAGCCCCCAAAGCCCCCAAAGCCCCCAAAGCCCCCCTAAAAAAAGCAAACCCGGGCGACCGGCCAACAACCCCAATACGGTACAATACGATGCAAGGAGATTTGAGACAGACGCTGTTTCCACGCTACTGCGGCGTGAATCTCGACGGGATGTTCTGCACTGATGACTCCATCTACAGCGTCAGGAACTCGCCGGCCTGCAGAGCCCGTCGCGGCTGCTTCCTGGAGAAGGACTTCATCGAGGCCGCGGATCTGGGCTTCGACTTTGTCCGGCTGCCGCTGAGCTATCGGCTCTTTTCCAGTGATCGCGACCGTTTTCTGCTGGATGACGGGAAATTGGAGCACCTGGATCGCGCTGTGGAATGGGGGCGGAGGCATCATCTGCATGTAGACATCAATTTCCATCGTGCGCCGGGGTATTGCGTCAATGCGGATGTTCCGGACGATCCGATTCTGCTCTATCGTGACGACGAGGCGCTGGAGTACTTTGTCAAGGCGTGGGAGAAGCTTGCCAGTCGATACCGGGGGATTCCGAATGACCAGGTGTCATTTGATTTGCTCAACGAGCCCAGTCCCAGCCGGTTCAGCCTGGATCGCTATGTCCAGGTGATGAAGGCGGCCATCGCGGCGATCCACCGCATCGATCCGCAGCGTTTCATCATGATCGACGGCTGGGACTGGGGCGACACTCCGATCGAGGAGCTGGCCGGCATCCCCCTGGTCGGGCAGTCGATGCGCGGCTATCATCCGCGTGAATTGACCCATTATCCAAATTTCTATGAAGACAAGGGGACGCCGGCCGCATGGCCGTGCATCGACCGCAACGGCAGGCTTTTCGACTATGGCCGTCTGGGGTCGTATGTGCGCGGATGGGCGGAATTTTCGGTGCGCACCGGCACGCCGGTGCATTGCGGCGAATGCGGCGCATGGGTAAAGGCCCCGCATGACCTGGTGATCAAGTGGGCGGATGATTTCCTGGGGCTGCTGAAGAAATACAACATCGGCTGGGCGTGGTGGACAATGCACGGCGACTTCGGCATTTGCCGCGGCAATGACACCCGGCCAGATCCGGAGCTGGTCGAGGTGATGAGGCGCAATGGCGCGGGGGAGCGGCACGGCAATGCGGGAGCAGCCTCCGCTGCCGCGGGAAAAGTCGTGCGGCAAGGCCATAACATGAAATGCGGCTGCAATTACTGGGCGTCGAACGCCGGCACGCAGATGTGGGCGCGGTGGGACGAGGATGCCGTGCGCAACGATTTCCGCCTGATGAAGGAAATCGGCCTGAAGACGGTGCGGGTATTTCCGTCGTGGCGTGACTTCCAGCCCATCGACGTCTTTGCGGGGATGTGGAACACCCCCCGGGAGGTGCGCATGCATGGCGGGGCGCTGCCCGACACCGAACTGGGCCGTTGCGGAGTCGATGAGGTCATGGTTCAGCGCTTCCGCACGATGGCGCAGATTGCCGGGGAAAATGGCCTGGAGCTGATTGTCTCGCTTCTGACCGGATGGATGAGCGGGCTGATGCTGGTGCCGCCGGCCTTGGCGGGTCGCAATCTTATCACCGATCCGTTTGCGCTGAAGTGGGAGGTGCGTTTTTTGCGGGCGATGGTGCGTGCGCTGAAGGAGTGCCCGGCAATCGTGATGTGGGAGGCCGGAAATGAATGCAATGCATTCGGGCCGTCCAACCGCGAGGAGGGGTGGCTTTGGACGTCGCTGATCACCACGACCATCCGTGCCGAGGACCCCACCCGGCCGATCGCCTCCGGCCTGCATGGGATAACGCCGGGGAACGACACTGATTTCTCCGGCGCGCGGGACATGTGGACAATCCAGGGACAGGGTGAGAACTGCGATTATGTGACCGGCCATCCCTATCCGTTCAGCGTGTCCAAGACGCCGGCGCGCGTTGACCAGTACCGGTCGATGCGGACGGCCTTCCAGGCCGCCGTTGAAAGCCGGTTCTATGGCGATATTGCCGGGAAGCCCGGTTTTGTGGAGGAGATTGGCGCGTGGTCCACTGGCGGCTGCTGCCATGAGACGAAGGCGCTGTTCATCCGCAACAGCATGTTCAACTGCTGGGCGCACAATTCATCGCATTTCCTGTGGTGGTGCGGCTTCGAGCACTCCGTCCTGCCCTATCCGCCTTATGACTGGTCGACCATGGAGCGCGAGCTGGGGCTGTTCGACGAGCGGATGCGGCCGCGGCCGGTGGCCCTGGAGATGAAGAAATTCAGCCAGCTGATGGATTCGCTGCCGTTCCGGGAGCTGCCGCCATTCCGCAAGGATGCGGTCTGCCTGCTTTCCCGCGGCCAGAGCTATGACAAGTGCCTCCGCAATGAATGGAGCACCTTCATGCTGGCCAAGCATTGCGGCTTCGACATCGAGTTCGCCTACGCCGGCCACAGCATCCCCGACAGCGGCTGCTACATCGTCCCCGGCATCACCTCCGACCAGTGGATGTTCGACAGCGAGCTTGGCGCGGTGCTGGCGCGGGTCAGAAATGGTGCCACGATGTTCATCTCCATCGATGACACCATGCCGACGAGGTTCCGGGAGCTGTTTGGATGCCGGGTGATTGACCGCGAGGCGCGGACCGCGCCGGCGCAAGTGACGCTTGGGGACGGGGTCTTCAGCATCGATGCACCGTACAGGATGATCCTTCAGCCGGAGGATTGCGAAGTGCTGGCAACAGAGGATGGCGGCAATCCGGTGATGGTCCGGTCGGAATATGGACGTGGCCAGATCTTCCTGCTGACCCTGCCGCTGGAGCTGCATCTGGGGGCGGTTCCGGCGGTGTTCGATTCCGACAGGCTTGGCGCCTGGCGCCGCTTCTATCTGGAGACCTTCGCCGGGAAGCTCCTGGCGGGGCGCCGGGTGCGGTCGAAATGCCCGCAATTGACCTTGACGGAGCATGACGGCCTGCCAGGCGGCAAGTCCTGCGCGATCGCCGTCAATAACACGGATCACGACATGGGCGGCGATCTGTTGTCCTTTGCCGACGGATGGCGCGCGGCGGAGCCGGTGTCGGAAATTGCCGCCCATAGCGGAATTGTGATTGTGCTGGAACGGCGCCAGGGCGGCGATGGACCGCAGGGGGCGCCGTGCGCCTCATCATCCTCCGCTGAGACGCCGTCAAAAAAGGAGGGTCATGCAGTATGAAGAGCCAAGGCGCGTTTCTTTACCGGGCAATTGCCGTCGTGCAGGCCATCGCGGCCGCGTGCTGTCTGGCGGCGGCCGGGCCGTATTCGTTCCAGGCGCAGCACAGCAATGACGCCCGGACAGACGCCCGGGCGGTTGACGGCGGCTGGGAGGCCGTGATCCGCCAAAAGTCATCCTTCGGGGAGCAATTCGACAACCGACTGTCGATCCGGCTTGAGGGGCAGGGGGTGGTCAAGGGGCGCAAGTACACTGTATCCTTCCGTCTCCGCGCCAGCCAGCCGATGAAGGTGAATGTCGACTGGAAGCAGTCGCACGCGCCGTACAATTTCATCGGCGGCACTCCGAGGCTCTCCGGGCTGTCCGGCCTTGTGGCAGGCGAAGAGGACAGGGAGCACAGCTTTTCGCTGCTGGCGGTCATCGACGCGCCCCCCGGCGGCTCGGCGGTCAATTTCTATTTTGGCGACAACCACTCCGGCGGCGTGCTGACGGTCCGCGACCTGAAGATCTCCGAGGAGCTGCCCGCAATTCCGCTGGACTTGCGGGAGGCCGCCAATTTCGGCTTCAAGGACCAGACTCCCGGTGACGGCCAGGGCGGATGGAGCGACCAGGGCATGGAATCGGACTTCGGCACCTTCCCGATCCACCGGAAGGAGTTCGCCGGCGTGCCCTTCCAGATCATCGATCCGGAGCGCAATGGCGGCCGCGCGGTGCTTTCCTTCCAGAGCTCCGAGGTCGCCACCGGACTGAAAAGCGCCCGGATCGTCCTGCCGGAGACGCGGCGGTACCTGTATTTGCTGCACGCTGCGACCTTTGCCCACCAGAATGGAAATGACGCCGTCGGGAACATCCGCTTCGACGGCTGGGTGGCGCAGGTGCCGGTGGCGGTGAAAAACAACATCGATGTCGCCGACTGGTGGAGTCCGCGCGATTTCGAGAATGCCGTGGTGGGATATGCCGGCAGGAATGCCGGCGGCCGTAAAGTCGCGGTCTTCGTCTCCAAATTCGAAATTCCCATCGGCACCGACCAGATTGTATTGGAGGCGGTGCCCGGAAGGGCCAACTGGATTGTGGTGGCAGCGACGATCAGCGACGGCGACATGATGCAGCAACGCGGGGAGCAGCTCACCATCACCGCCAGCAGGGAATGGCGGCCAATCGGGATGCCATTCTACGTCCAGAAGGGCACGGCGCTGGATTTCTCCGGCGGCAACCGCCGTCTGATCGGCGATGACGATTGGATCATCGCCCGTGCCGACGGCCAGCTCGCGCAGAGGAGGAAATCGCCGGAGAAGGCGGTCCGTCTCAACGGCTGTAATTTCGTCCCCCACCGGCTGTTCGGCTATCCGGTGCACTGGATGAATCTGCCTTGGCCGCAGCGCCGGAAGGCGATTGACGATTATGCCGACGGCGTGGCCGCCACCGGCTGCAACGCCCTGCGCTGGCACATGGTCGACTACGCGCTGATTTATGGCGGCCGTCCCGGAAATTCCCTGGAGCCGCTGCCGCTCAATCCGGAGGACGTCCCGCTCAATCCGGAAGCGGTCGAGACCTTCTTCTATCTCTTCCATGCCTTGAAGGAGCGCGGAGTCTATGCGGTCATGGACATGGTGACCACCTTTTCCGGCTGGACCGACTGCTATCCCTGGCCTGCGAACGCCCCCGCCGATTCGCAGATCTCCAGCCGGTATTACCGCAACGCAATCTACTATAGCCAGCGCCTGCGCGAGAACTGGAAGGCCGGTGTCCAGCGGCTGCTGACCATGGTCAATCCGCATACCGGCCTGGCGCTGGTTGACGACCCGGCGTTGGTCGGTGTGACCTGCATCAACGAGCAGTACTTCGAATGGCAGGACCGCGACTGCAAGGCGCTGGAGCCGCAGTGGCAGGCGTGGATGCGCCGCCGCACCGGCGAGGATCGCGCCTTCCCCGCGCTTGGCAAGGCCGCCCAGATGAAGAACGACGAAATCGGGGCCGCCATGGCGCTCTTCATCCAGGAAAAGGAGCGCGAGCTCTTTGCGTTCTACGAAAAGACCCTCCGGGACATCGGCTTCAAGGGGTTGGTCAGCAACGACATCAATTTCTCGATGGCGAACATCCCGGCGCTCCAGCAGTTCGGCAATGTGGCATGGCATCCATACGTCGCCCATCCCAACTACGTCAATGGCGGCGTCATCATCTCCAACGACAGCGCACTGCTCCCCGCATCCTGCAACCCATACCGTTTTTTCAATCGGCCGCTTTTCATCAACGAGTACAACCACGTCATGTGGAACCAGTACCGCCATGAAGGCAACATCCGCTACGCCACCCTGGCCGCTTTGCAGAACTGGAGCGCCTACTTCCCGCATTCCGACTCGGTCTTCCCGCTGGCATCGCCGATGGACCCGTTTGCAATTTCGCAGGATCCGGTCTGGCGTGGCCAGATGGCGGTGGCGTACTTTGCCTTTGCACGCGGCGACATCATGGCCAATCCGCAGAAGGTCGGCCTGGAGATCACCCCGAAGGACATCGAGCGCAAGGGCGGCTCCGGCATCAGCTATTCGCTGGGGGCCATTGCATGGCTGGCGCAATGCGGGATCTGGCTGGATGACGGCAGGAACGAGAGGCCGGACGTGGGGCTGATGCTGGGGCCATCCGGCGAATACCGGCAGGGCGACGGTGCGATGCCGGACGGCAGGATCCTGAATCTGGCCCAGATCGTCGAGCAGATGCGCACGCATGGCGTCATCCCCGCGGACAACCTCACTGACGTCGGCGGAGGGATCTTCCACTCCGGTTCGGGCGAGGTGCTGCTCAATGCCGCGCAGAACGAGATCACCGTGGCCTCGCCGCGGCTGGAGATGTGCGTCGTCAAGTCCGACCATCCGGCGAAGATGGGGGCGTTGTCCCTGAAATCGGCGTCCATTCCCGCCGGGATCGCCGCCGCCTCGCTGGATGAAGACCGGTCGCTGGCCGATACCGGCCATGTGCTCCTGATCATCACCACCGACGCGCTCAACAGCAACCAACGCTTCGCCTCGCCGCAGCGCCTGGAGCTGCTGGACCGGGGGACGCTGCCTGTCTTGCTGCGTTGCGGCAAATTCGAGTTCGAGTTGGAAAGCGCGATGCGCAGTCCTGCGCTGTACGCGCTGGACATGGCCGGCAACCGCACGGAAAAACTTCCGGTCGCCTCCAGCGGCGGCACGCTGGGACTCTCTGTCGATATGCAGGCTCTCAAGGAGCCGGCGGTGTTCTTTGAGCTGGTCGATGAATCAAATCCGTGAGGACGAGGAGAATAAAGATGTCGACACTTGTTTTTGGGAAGAAGGTCCTGCGCGGACCGCGGCTGGGCGGCTGCTCGCCTTTCCCCGCCATGCGCGAATTGATAAAGGGGCGCATCGGCTCCCGGCTGGGCGAATATGACGGCCTGTTCATCAATTACGGCATCAAGGATGACGTGCTGCCGTACACCATGCAGGATCAGTATGATGGCGCGGCCGTGGATCTGGAGTTCGACACCGCGGTGTTGGAGAACCGCCATCTGAAGGCGACATTCGTCCTGGATCTGGGGGCACGGCTGTGGAGCCTCTACGACAAGGACGCCGGCCGCGAGCTGCTGCTGGACAATCCGGAGTTCAGGCCTCGCAATCTGGCGATCCGCAATGCGTGGTTTGCCGGCGGCATCGAATACAACATCGGCCGCCGCGGCCATGACGCGCAGACCTGTTCGCCGCGTTTTGCGGCCAGGCTGCAGGATGACGACGGCACGCCGGTGCTGCGGATCTACGAGTTCAGCCGCGATTGCGCGGTGCCGTTCCAGCAGGATTTCTATCTGCCGGAGGAGTCGCGGTTCCTCTTCGCCCGGATGCGGATCATGAATGTGCGCGGCGAAGTGATCCCGATGTACTGGTGGAGCAATATCGCCGTCGCGCAAATCCCCGGCGAGCGGATTATCGTCCCCGCCCGGGATACCTACCTGAATCTGTATGACCGCGGCAGCCACTTCATCACCAAGGCCGACCTGCCGGACGGCGAGGGCTTCGACGGGACATATCCTGACCGCCATCCCGCCGCCAAGGATTATTTCTTCAACATCCCGCCGGAGTCGCGCAAATACGAGACCGTGATCTTCCCGGATGGCTACGGGTTCCTCTTCGCCTCCACCAGCCGCCTGATAGGCCGCAAGCTTTTTGTCTGGGGGCAGAACCAGGGGGGGAGGCGCTGGCAGCGCAGCCTGGTGGCGGACGGCGTGCCGGACTATATCGAGATCCAGGGCGGAATTGGCAAGACGCAGCAGGGGTGCATCCCCATGCCGCCGCGCACGACGTGGGAATGGCTGGAGGCATACGGCGCAATCAGCGCCGAGCCGTCAAAATGCTTTGGCGAATGGAATGACGCGGTGGAGCATGTCACCGAAAAGGCGGATGCCATCCTGCCGGATGAGTTCCTGGAGGCGGAGCTGCTGCGAACCCGCGGCGCCTTTGCCACCAGGCCGGGCGAGGTCGTCCATCGGGGATCCGGATGGGGGGCGCTGGAGGAAAAGCGCCTCGGGTGCAAATTGGCCGGGCATCTTGATTTCGGCACGCCCGGCGCCGAACAGCGGCAGTGGTGCCAGCTGCTCGAAGACCGCCGGATGGACGACGCCATGCCGTCGTCATACATGGTGCAGGAAGAATGGGCGGCGCTGCTGGAGAAGGCGGACCAGAATTGGAAGACGCGGATGCATCTGGCGATCTGGCACTACCATCGCAAGGACTACGAACGCGCCTTCGACGCCATTGGAAAATCGCTTGCATTGCAGGAGAACTGCTGGAATCTGTATGCGCTTGCCAATCTTCAGCTGGCATCCGGGCAGGGCGATGCGGCGCTGGCAACCATGGAGAGGCTGCCGCGGCTGCGTCCGGACGACGACTCGCTGGTGAAGGAATGCCTGAAGGTCTTCATCGAGCTGAAGGGCGCTCCGGAAAGGATGCTGGCGATCTGCGACACGGCGTCGCCGGCACTCCAGCGGAAGCCGTTCCTGCGATTCTGCCGCGCCTATGCGCTGGCATACCTGGGGGATTTGGCGACGGCGGAGGAGCTGCTGCTCGAGGGTGGCGGCCTCGCCATCCCCGACATCCGCGAAGGCGAGATCTCCGTCACCGACCTCTATATCCACATCCAGCTTGAGAAGGCCCGGAGGGCCGGAAGGACGCTGGCGGCCGCGGAGGTCGCGGTGCCCTTTGCGCTGGATTTCCGCATGAAGAACTAGCGGGGGACGGCGGCGCCGTCAAAAGCCTCTGATTCCACAAGTCCAGGAAAGAAATGCAGGATGCGGCTCCCGATGCCGCACCAGGAGAACGCCATGCTTTTCAAATTGACGGCAACGCAGTCGCCGGGCCGGATCGTCGTGAGCAACACCTGCTGGGAAGTCGTCCATGAGGCCGGGCAGGGCGGCTGCATCGGCTCCATACGCTTCCCCCATTGCCTGAACCGGAATATCCTGCATGCGCCGATCTGCACCCTCGCGCAGATGCACCGCTTCGGATGCTGGACACGCGAGGACTACCGCGATTGCCGCGACCGGGATGCGGCGCTGGAGCTGGCCGTGAGCCGTCCGGATTACGTGGAAGTCCGAAGCCGCGCCGAGTTCAAGGACCGCGACGGCGCCTCCACCGGCATGCATGTCGAAACCGTCTACCGTTATCACCCCGGGCACTGCAAGGTCGAGCGGCACTACCGCTTTGACGGAGATACGCCGCTGATCAACCGCTTCAGCGTGGTCCAGCTGGAGGCCATTCCGGAAATTGACCGCTGGATGGCCAGACCTTCGCCAATCACCAATATCGTGCAGGAGACGGCGAAGAACTGGTTCTCGATGGCTCACTATCCCGGCCCCTGCCAATGGGGGCGGTTCGAGTCCTACGAAGCGCCGTTCAAGGACTGGCACATCCCGCTGCAGCTGTCGCTTTACCGGCGTGACGGCGAGGCGGTGGAGATCATGGTCGATTCCGACTACGACAACTGGCTGCACGCATTTGACCCGCGGCCGGACTGCACGCATTACTCCTTTGTGCGGCGCGACTACGATCCGGATTGCAATGTCATCGGCATGGAGCCGTTTTTCGGGGCGGAGGACGGCCGGAGGTTGCATCCAGCCGGCGACTGCCATTTTGGCTTCTACGTCAATTTGCCCAACAACCCGGCGAACGGGCCCTCGCGGCGCTGGCAGCGGTCGTGGCCGGTGCTGCGTTTCCGACAGGGGCGCCATTGGGCGACCGAGGACGAAGTCCGGCGGATGGCGGAAAACGGAATCCAGTATGTCCTGCACCATCACGACAGCCCCAACGGCCGGGGCGCGTGGCCGGACGGCTCGTTCTTCTGGCCGGACGGCGTCGTCGATCCATACAGCGCCGAGGAGAAGGCGAACCTTCTGGAGGTGATTGGCTGGGTGCATAAATACGGCATGAAGATCATCCCGTATTTCAATCCGTTTGAACTGCATCCGCGATGCCGGCAGTTCGAGGCGCATCGATATGAGTGGGGGCGCTATTGCCGGGGGCAGTTCCGGGTGAACCGCACCGACGGCGGGATTTACGGCGTATCCTGCTGCATGCGCAGTGGATATGGTCAATTCCTGAAGGAATATGTCGCCGCGGTGGTCAAGACCTACGGCTTTGACGGCTGTTATTTCGACGGCCTGGCGGGCAACTATTGCGAACATCCCGCCCACGACCATGGCCGGGTGCACATGAGCACCGACGAGATGTTCGATCTGGTGCAATTCGCCCGCGGCCTTGCCGGGCCGGAGGGCCTGGTGGTACTGCACAACACCGGCGCGGCCAGCGTCGGCCTGGAAAACTACTGCGACTGCGGCATTGCCGCCGAGGACTTCTCCGGCTGCCCGAACTTCAACAGCACTGTTCCGGCGACTGGCCATTGGGGGGAGATCTTCCGGTATGGCAACCACATTGCGCGCACCGCGTGCGTCTGGTCGGCAATCGGCGCCGGCCATCCCGACCATGCCCGGCAGCTGCTGAGGGCGACCACCCGGGCGCATCTGGAGGGATTCACCTTCTATGGGACGCCATATTTCCAGGACCAGTCGGTGTCGCAGGAGCCCTATTTCCGGCTTTCACGGATGATGAAGGGGCTGGATTTCAGTTCGTTGCGCTTCTATTCGGCCTGCGTGGAAAAACCGGCGGGGGCCTCCAACCCCAAGATACGCACCGCGCTTTACCGGACTGACACCGAGGCCATCCTGGTCCTGGGCAATGCGGATGACGTGGAGCCCAACGAGACCGGCTTCCATCTGGATCTGCCATTCCGGAGCGCGGAGGACGAACACGGCCGGCCTTGCCGGAATGGCGACCGGGTCGTCATCCCCGGATGCGATTTCGCACTTATCCATTACAGTATGCAGGATGCCGGGGCCGCATCCAGCTCCATCGGCGGGAAAAAAGCTCCCGCCGTGACCCTGGCCGATACTGATTAAGCGGCATGTCATAAATGGTTTGGGCTGTATTCCTTTTGTTCTGCGCCAGCGTCTGCGCGACGGTCTTCACCGTGATCAACAGCAGATGCGCACGATATGGCGCCAATTTCAATATCGTCCAGGGAATGAACGCGATGGCGATGTTCCTGTTTTCGCTGGTGATGGCCGCATTCCTGCACCAGTATCCGGACTCGCTGAAGAATGCCATGATCGTCATGGCCGTCCATACGCTGGCGGGGGTGTCGGCGTTCTTCAGCCTTGTCTTTCTGACCATGGCGATGAGGACCGGCCATAACGGCATTTCCGTGACCGTGGTCAATACCAAGCTGCTGTTCCCCTGTGTCATCGGCGTGATGTTCCTGGGGGACGAGGTCAATGCCAGGATTGTCGCGGTCATGGCCTTGACCATCCTGGGAATTGCCATCATCGGCTTCAAGCGCACTGATGCGCCGTCGAGGTACGGAAATTCGGATCGCCGCTGGTTTGCCATGGTGATTGCGGCGTTGCTGTGCGGGGGGATTTCGGGCTGCCTGAATGTCCTTCTCTCCTATTTTCCGGAGGTGCAGGCCCAGCCGGTTTTCCGCACCGCCGGCAACTGCTTCGGCGGCTTCTGCTGCTACCTGTTCTCGATCAAGGGCATTCCCCAGCTTGACCTGAAGCGGCTGCCGACCCGGCGCGAGGCGCTTTACATCCTGGCCGCCTTCCTGGTGTGCATTGTTGAAAGCTATGTATTCACCTACAATGCCTTCGACCGCCTGGCCGCATTGAAGCACGCGGGGATCGCCTCGCCGCTGATTGTCGGCTTCACCACCGTCCTGTTCATGGCCTATTCGGTATGCTTCAACCGGGAACGGACCTCGGCGGCCAGCTGGGTCGGATTCTTCTGCATCCTTGGGGGGCTGGCAATCCTGATATGGCGATGAAAAAATATGCATGAATTTCCCGTCCGGCGCCAACGCGGCGGATGACGGCGGGGTATGTTACCCGTGAAAGCCATTCATGGGGTGGCGACGTTTTCACAATCAATCATGGCGAGGAGCAGCAGATGGTCGAGTCCTACGAACAACAAGTCTATGCCGCAGTCCTGGGAAAGATGGCCGGAGTGTACCTCGGGCGGCCCTTCGAGGGCTGGAGCCGGGAGCGCATCCGGGAACGCTGGGGGGAGATTCCCGGCTATGTCCACGAGGAATGCGGCAGCTCGCTGGTAGTCACTGACGACGACCTGAGCGGGACATTCACCTTCATCCGGGGGCTGGAGGACTCCGGACAGTACGCGAAGACCCCCGACCGGCTCTTCGGCGAAGCCTGGCTCAACTATCTGCTGGAAAACCAGACCATCCTCTGGTGGGGCGGGATGTCGCACTCCACCGAGCAGACCGCATATCTGCGCCTGAAGCATGGCATCGAATCCCCCCGTTCCGGATCCATGCAGCTCAATGGCAAGAAGGTCTCCGAGCAGATCGGCGCGCAGATTTTCATCGACGCCTTCGGGATGGTCGCGCCGGGAAATCCCGCGCTGGCAGCCGAGCTGGCCGCCAAAGCCGCCCGTGTGTCCCATGACGGCGAGGCGGTCATTGCCGCCCAGGTGGTCGCTGCCATGGTCAGTATCGCCTTCGAAGTCAAGGACATCTACCAGGTCATGGATGAGGCGGTGCGATTCATCCCCGCCGACTCGCTGATCGCCCGGATCCACCGCGATGTCCGCGCGTGGTTCAAGCAGGACGGCAATTGGGAAACCACCTTCAGGCGGATCCAGGAGGTCTATGGCTATGAAAAATACGACGGCGACTGCCATGTCGTCCCCAACCACGCGGCCATGGTGATGGGATGGTGCTACGGCGGAAACAACTTCTACCGGACGCTGCGCATCACCAGCTCCGCGGGATGGGACACCGACTGCAACGCCGGAAACGTCGGATCGGTCGCGGCGCTGATCGCGGGGCTGGACGGGATCAATGCCGACTACGACTTCCAGGGGCCGGCCGCCGACCAGCTGCTGTTGCCGACCGCCGATGGAACCGAGACGATCACCGATGCGCTCCAGGTGGCGATGCATATTGCCGCGATCGGCCGCAGGCTCAACGGCCAGGAGGCTGTCCCCGCGCCCCGCAACGGCGCACGCCACCACTTCTCGCTGCCGGGCGCGCTCCATGGATACCAGCTGGACGAGACCGCATTCTGCGGACGCGGATGCGCGAAATTGTCCAATCCCCGCGGGGAGGGCCTGGATATGGAGTTCGCCGTCGGGCCGGGACGGATCGCTCGGGTCGCCACCTGTGTCTGCCTGAACCACACTGCCAGGACTGCATACTCCTGGCAGGGAACGCCATGGCTGAACAACGGCATGAGTGTGCGTCTGCGCGGCACCGTTGGGCAAATGCATGGCGAGGCCGCCCTGCGGCTGCAGGTGAAGACCATGGCGGGGAATATTTGCTGCTCCGAGGCATTCCGGCTCGATCATGACGGCGCGATCGCGCTTGACTGGAAGGTCGATTGCGGCGGCGGCGACTTGCCGGGCCAGTTCGGCTGGGTCGT
This sequence comes from uncultured Lentisphaeria bacterium, assembly GCA_934661755.1. Lineage (GTDB taxonomy): Bacteria > Verrucomicrobiota > Lentisphaeria > Oligosphaerales > Oligosphaeraceae > CAKUJM01. Next base: position 18,124 of record CAKUJM010000034.1, read on the forward strand.
GGAGGCGGAAAAGCCCGCCCATGGACGGCTCCATGTCGACTCCGTCGAATTCACCGGTGATTCCGAGCTGGACTATGCCGGCGGCTTTCCGTGCGTGAATGACGACTCGCGAAAAATCCCGGGGTGGATCTCCTCGATGGATTTCTGCCGCGGGCCATTCGCCGGCGACGGCGAGGCCAAAGTCCGCTATTTCGGGGAAAATGAGAATATCGGGATCATGGTGACCGGCGGGCGGTTCTGGGGCGACTGCGCCCTCAGCTGCAATTTCCGCATCCATGCCGCCGACCGCGCGGGAATCGTCCTGCGCTGGCAGGGGATGAGGCGGCATTATTTCTTCCGTTTCACGGCGGGGAAGGTCCAGCTGGTCCGCTGCCTCTACGGCGAGACCGTGCTGGCGGAAACCGGATTCTGCTGCCAGGAAGACCAGCCGTACGCGATGACGGCCCGCGCCGAGGGGACGCGGATCTCGCTTTCCTGCAATGGCCGGGAGCTGCTGGCGGCCAATGACTCCGCACTGGAAAACGGCGGCGCCGGATTCAGGGTGGAAGGCGGACTCTTCGGATTCGATTGTCTCCGGATCCATGCCCAGTCCACGCCGCAGCGCCCATGACGGTCCGGCGGGCTTCGCCTGCGGGCGCCTCCGTGAAGCCGTCAGGATTCCGCAGGCATTCATGGTCCAGCCCGGCGGAAATGCCTGCGGGCGCCGTGCCTGATCCAGGATGCCTTTGCGCCTAATTGCCGCAAAGGCCGCGAATGTGCCATGGTGGTACGGTGCAACGGCTGGAATATGCAATAATATGCACGTTTTTCTGCCTTTGCGGCAAGCCGGTCCATCTCCGCTGATGCATGTTACCAGTGTTCCTGAATCCACGCCAGGACGCCTCTGGCTTCAGGTGGCAGGCCATGCACAAATCAGCAATCAAATGGAGGAGCTAACCAGAATGACAGGATTAATCATTTCTCTGGCGGCCGGCATCATGCTATTGACCGGAGCCGTCGCGGGCGCAGTCGACGCCAGCACCCCGGGATGGATGGTGTTCGAGGTGCCGGGGCTGGCGGTGCCGGACGAATCCGCCGCATCGGTCGCCTTTCTCAATCCGGAGCCGGCCGGCGCCCATGGTTTCATCCGGGTCAGCGGCGAGCATTTTGTCGACGACCGCGGCGAGCCGCTTCGCTTCTATGGTACCAACGTCTCGGGGATTGGCTGTTTTCCGGAGCCGGAGGTCGGCGAGAAGCTGGCCCGGCGGCTGCGCCAATTCGGCATGAACTGCCTCCGACTGCATGGAATGGATTACGACCACCCGTACTATCTGGGCAAGCTCATCTGGAAGGATCCGGTCGCGGGAGTCTTCTCCGAGGAGAATATGCGGAAGCTGGACCATTTCATCGCCGCATTGCAGCGGGAAGGAATCTATGTCATCATGAATCTGCATTGCTTCTGGTCCTATCCAATCCATGGTACTGATGACTATGTGAAGAATGTCGGCGTCATCAAGCAGCTTGCCTATTGGTATCCGCCGTATGTCGAACGCCAGAAAAAATACGCCCGGATGCTTTTCGACCGGGTCAACACGGTCACCGGAGTGCGCTATGCCGACGATCCGACGATCATGACCATCGAAATGAACAACGAGGACTGCATAATCGAGACCACGGACAACCGCAGCCGCAGCCTGCTGGCCGGATTGCCGACGCCGCTCAAGGAGGAGTTCAGCCGCCAGTGGACCGCATGGCTGAAGCGGCGCTATGGTGATCTGGAGTCGCTGAAGAAGGCCTGGGATGCGCAGGTCGGGACGGTGATCCAAAGCGGCGTCCAGGGCTGGAAGATGATTGCCATCGACAATTCCGCAGGCGAGCTGTCCCACAACCACGCCGGCAGATGGCATCTGGCGGTCAGCCGGCTGGGACGGCATCCGTGGAGTACGACCATGGTGCTCGATGTCGGCAAGCTCAAGCGGGGCGGGCAGTACACGGTGAAGTTCCGGGCGCGATCATCGGAGGCGAAGAAGACCCGCTTTTACATCCGGATGGACCAGGAACCCTGGCAGCAGGTCGGGATGAGCAGCGAAATCTCCCTGGAGACCCAGTGGCGGGATTTCGAGATCGGGTCGGTGATCGGCGGCGGCCAGTACAACAAGTATGATCCGGAGAAGCACACCCTCGTGGCGGTGATGGAATACGGCGACGCTGCCGGCGACATCGACATCGAGGGCTTCCAGATCATCTCGGGCAACCGCAGCCTGTTGTCAGCGGACGAGGATTTCGATCGCGGCATTGCGATTCCGGACAGCAAGGCCGGCGGGGCGACGGAACTGGACTACCGGCTCTTCCTGGAGGAGACGCAGACCGCCACCGCGCTGGACCTGAAGAACTTCCTGCGCGATCTGGGATGCCGGGTGCCGATCACCAACACCCAGATGGCCTATGGCGGCGCGTCAGGGCAGTACAGCGGCCATCTCGTCGATGACTATTGCGACTGCCACGACTACTTCCAGCACCCCGACGAAATGAAGGACCGGCGCATAACCGGTCGCAACAGCGCCATCGTCGCCGACGATCATGGCGGGTCGCTGTCGATGGCAAGCGGAATCCGCGAACTGGGCAAGCCCTTCTTCGTATCGGAGTCCAACACCCCGAACCTGAACGACCATGGCGCGGACATGATGCCGCTGAACAGCATCATGCTCTCCATCCAGGACTGGGATGGATTGACGACATACGCATACGCCCAGTTCGTGAATGACTTCAGCAGCGAAAAATTCGAGGCGTTCCTGCTGGCGGGGCGCAGCAACGTCCTGGTCCACCATCCCTTCGCCTCGTTGCTGTACCGCCAGCGGCGGATGCCGTCGGCGCGCACCCTGAGCCTCTACCTGTTTCCGGTTTCGCAGCGCCTCAGGTATTCCCTCCAGGGCTATTCGTCAGGCGAAGCGACGGTCTATCTGGCGGGACGCAGCAACATCGGCGCCTATTCCTCGCGGGTGGCCTTCCAGTTCAGCGACCAGGTGGACAAGACGGTCCTGGCACCCGGCAGCAGCGATGCGAAGCCGAAGATCGACCAGGACGGCGCGGTGGTCACCGAGGACGGTTCGTTCCGGATGTACAACAGGGATGCCGCCGGTGCGTATGCCACCCTGGACCTCCCGGATGCCAAAATGCTCACCGGCCATGTCGGTGGCCGGACCTTCCAGGTCGGAGACGTCACTTTCGCCATCGCCGCCCGGCCGTGGGTCAACCAGCTTCCGGCATTCAGCTGCACCACCATCATTTCGCTTGACGGGCTGCCGCTGGCTGAGAGCCGGAAGATGCTGCTGGCCTCGTCCGGCCGTACGGAGGCGCAGAATCTTGACATCAACGAGGAGCGCACAAGCGTCACTTGGAAACACCACGCCGGATCCTGGGGGGACGGGCCGAACGTCTCTGAAACCGTGGAGTTCTCGGTCAAGCTCCCGGGTGCGCCGTATGCCATGAAGATCCTGGACGGCCGCGGGATGCCGACTGGCGTGGTGCGCCATTCGGAGAACGGCCAGGTGAATGTCTACCACCACGACAAGAGCCTGTGGTTCCTGCTGGAACGCTGACAGGCCCGGTGCGGAAGGCGAAATGGCGCCGCCGGCAGTCCGCCACCCTCAATCATGAAGCCAGGCGCCTGATGTGTCCATGCGCCCGGGACCGCGGCGGCATCCGCGCTTTTTGCCGGTACTGCCAGCTGTCCGGGCGCCATGGCGTTTTTTTTCAGCAAAGGAGTTGTGATTGATGAAGGCGGCGAGGAAATTCCGTTTCTTCCGGATGTTTGACTCATTCATGGTGCTGCAACGGGAGCGGCCGATTGTCTTTTCCGGACTGGCGGACGCCGGATGCGGCGTGACCTTGTCTTTTGCGGGCCGGACAGTTGAGGCGATCGCCGACGCCGGCGGGGTGTGGCACGCAACCTTTCCGGCGATGGCGGCCGGCGGACCATATCGCGCAGAGCTTCGCGGCGGCGACGGCCTTCCGGGAATCGTGCTGCATGACATCCTGGTCGGCGATGTCTGGGTGTGCTCCGGACAGTCCAACATGGAATGTCCGCTTTGGGGTGACATGACGTACTACCGCTCTGCGGATGGCGACAAGGCCGCCGCCGAAGCCGACTATCCGCAGTTGCGGCTGTTCAACGCCGCCCTGGCGCGCCGGCAGTCGCCGGACCAGCCGCTTGCCGAGGTGTACGGCCCCGGATGGGATCGCTGCACGCCCATGGCGGCGGAAAGCTTCAGCGCCTGCGGCTTTTTCTTCGGCCGCAAGCTGATGCGGGACCTTGGCGTGCCGATCGGGCTGATCGGCAACGCCTGGGGCGGCTCCGGCATTGAAGCCTGGATTTCGCGGGAAAAATACGAACAGGAGGGATGCCGGGAATTCCTGGAGCAGCGCGACCGCCAGGCGGCGGAGGACCGGAAGAAGTCCGGCCTCAATCCCGAATTCGACGCATGGCTCCGGCGCTTCAATGATTGCGGCAAGGCCGTGGAGGGCGAAGTGCGCACATGGCTGCAGCCGGATTATGACGATTCCGGCTGGGAGCGCGGAGACGGGATCTTCAAGATCCCGGTTCCCGGAGAAAAGGTCTTCCGATGCACCTTCGAACTGCCGCCCGCAATGGCGGGGAAGGAGCTGGTGCTTACGCTGGGACGGCTCAACGACGTGGATGTGACCTGGCTTAACGGCGTGCGCATCGGCGCCACGTCCACTGACGTGCCATGCAATTGGCTGAAACGGCGCGTCTATACCTTCCCCGCCGGAGTCGCGAAGGCGGGCCGCAACGTCCTGGCGATAGTCAATGACAACCATTTCAACGTCGGCGGATTCACTCCGGAGCAGCCGGTGACAATCGCCGTGGATGGAAATCCGGAGCAGTGCGTGGAACTGGTGTGGCAACACGCCAATCCGTCAGGGGCATCGCAGCCGTCCGTGAGTCGAAACGGCCAGGATGGAAGCGGGAATGCCATGGATTCACGATGCCCCACGCCAGTCCAATGGTGCGCCAGGACCGCATTTGCCGCCGATTTGGAAAAAATCGGCGTGCGTCCTGACCGGGAATTGCCTGTCGGGGACTTCAATCTCCCCTGCACGCTGTTCAACGGGATGATGCATCCATGGTTCAGATTTCCGGTGCGCGGCGTCATCTGGTACCAGGGATGCCATAACTACGGCAGGAAGGACTACTATGTCCACCATCGCTACCTGATCGAGGACTGGCGGAAGCAGTGGCACGATCCGGATCTGCCGTTTTTCCTGGTGCAGCTGGCGGGGTTCTCGGAGTGCTGCCCGGAAAACCGCGGTCCGGAAGACCGGTGGCGCCACCAGGAACCGGAGGAGGAGCCGCCCTTTGCGGTCACCCGGGAAATCCAGGCGGAAATGCCGGGGCTCTATCATGACGTCGGCATGGCGGTCGCAATGGATGCCGGAGATCAATATGATATCCATCCGGCTGACAAGAGGACCGTCGGCGAACGGCTGGCATGCGTGGCCGAACGGATGGCATACGGACGGCAAATCGTCTCGCAAGGGCCGCAATACGATCATTTCACCGTTGAAAATGGCCGCGCCCGGGTCTTCTTCAAGCATACGGATGGCGGACTGGGCACCAGCGACGGCCAGGCGCCCGGCGCCTTCGCCCTGGGCGGAAAAGACGGCAAATTGCATTGGGCGGATGCAAAAATCGATGGCGACACCGTCCTGGTTTCATCGCCGAAGGTGGCGGAGCCGACACGGGTGCGCTATGCCTTTGCGGGATATCGCGGCGATTGCAACCTGGTCAACGGCGCCGGATTCCCGGCAGTGCCATTCCGTTCCGACAAGCCCGACTATTCAAAAATATCCGTCTCCTGAAGTCCGGGCGGTGGCCGCCGTGCGTGGGGATGGGCATGGCGGCCGCCGGCGGCAAGAGCCCTAGAGCAGCTCGTTGTCGTGGACGACTTGCGGGATGTCGTAGTCGCCATTGGCGGGGAATTGCGCGCTGTGTTTGGATATGACCCAGCGCACCATATTGGGGATCGGCAGGGTGGTCACGATGGAAAGGATGATGATGGCATTGAAGAAATTGCCATCGAGGATCCCCAGGTCGCGGCCGACGGCGGCTGCCGCCAGGGTGGCGGAAAGCTGGGGGACGGTCATGAAGCCCGCAGCCAGGCTTGGCGCGTGGCTGAAGCCGACTGCCCGCATGGTGAAGTAACCGCTGAGCAGCTTGCTGCCGACCAGTCCGATCACTGTCGCCAGCACAATTGCCACGTTCGTGCCCTGGGTGAAGGCGCTGAAGTCGGTCTTCATGCCGATGGAGACGAACAGGAATGGTATCAGGAAGCCGTATCCGATGCTCTCGACACGCTTGAACAGCAGCATCTCCTGTCCGCGGACCACCTTCGACAACCCCAGTCCGGCGATGAATGCGCCGACCACCAGGTTGATGCCGAACAGCTCGCCGACCAGCACGGTGGCCAGGATCACCAGCAACACGATGGTGATCAGCATGTCCTCGGATGGATTGAACCAGGTTAGCAGCTTGTTGCCGACCTTGCTGACCACGAACATCGAGATGCCCAGGTACAACAGCACAATCAGCAGGAAGATCGGCATGAAGGAATTGCCCAGAATCGAGCTGTTGAGGTGGTCAAAGAGCGAAAGGGTGCCTTTGCCGACCATGTGGGAGACGCCGCTGTGCTGACGGTACAGCTGGACGCTGACCGCCAGCAGGACAATGCTGGCAATGTCGGTGAGGACGGTGGAAATCAGCACGCTGGCGCCAAATCGGCTCCGGGTGAGCCCGTGGGCGCGGATGACCGGGAAGACAATGCCGACGGAATGCGAGGCAAACAGCGACGCGTACAGCAGCTTGCCCGAAAGCGAGTCGGGCACGAAGTAGTCATATACGAGATAGCCGGTGATGGCCGGGATCAGGAAGGTGGCGATGGTGAGCGCGATCACCGGCTTGCGGACGGTGCTGATCAGCTTGAAATCCGCCTCCATGCCGGCCAGCGCCATCAGCAGCATCAGTCCCAGCGAGCCGAGGAAGGATACGAAGGTGTTGAATACGCTGGCGGTGGTGGCGGCAAATTCCGCGCTGTCACCGCTGGTGTCCAGGAAGCTGAGCATCCTGGAGAGATGCCCCACCAGGTCAATCCCGATGCCGTTGGGGGCGATCAGCATTCCGACGATCAGCAGCGCGATCACCATCGGGATGCCGAAACGCTGCAATATGGCCGGAATGAGCCCCATTAACGCAATTAGGGCAATGAAAATCAACAGCATCGCGGATTCGTTCATGGGAGGAAATGCGGATAGAGTGGGTGGGAGTGGATGGGATGGTGCAGGATGATGCGGATGGGTGTCAGCGTCTGCGGCGATAGCCGATGATGCCGGCGAAGGCCGCCAGGATCAGCGGAATTGCCGCGGCGTTGACCATGGCGATGGCCAGTTCGATGTGATCGAGTTTTCTGCGAAGCTGGTAGAGCTGTTCCCGCTGGGCAGTCTTCAATGCCGCGATCACCCGTCCGTCTTCCGCCCGGAGCATCGCCAGCTGGGCCTTTTCGGCGTTGCTGGCGGCGGCGCCCTTGCGTTCGATCAATGTGATTTGCTCCCGACGCGGGCGGCTGTCCACGGCGTCCTTTGCCGCCAGCTCCTGGATCGCCGACTCGGTTTGGCGTCCGAGCGCCTCCAGGCGCTGGAAGCTGCGGCGGATGCGCCCGCGGGAACGCAACCGGATCAAATCCCCGCCGCCGGTGAGGTATTCCGCGCAATTGAGCAGGAAGGCAGCGTTGTCGGAAATCGCGGCGGCCTCCGAGAAGTTGTCGGAGTCGGCGCTGATATTCAGGCAAAGCGAGTTGTGCAGGAAATCCGCGTCGGCGACAATGACTGCACGGGTTTGCGGGCCTTCGACCAACACCGCCAGGTTATGCGCCTGGCCATCCGGCTGAAAGCCGTTGAGGATGTCGATCGCGCTGCGCTGGGCCTCGTATGGCCGCAGCAACCGCGAGTCTGTGGAGCTCCAGGCCAGCGGCGTGGCTGTGAATTGCGCCTTGGGCGTGATCTCCAGGTCGCCGGCGCAAAACATCGTGAGCTTGTTGAGATAGGCGGTGATTCCGGATGACGCCGAAAGATTGGCGCGCGGCACGCTGAGCAGCGTCGGAAGTTGCTCCAGCCCGCGCAGCGGGTCGGTCATGGCGGTTGAGAGCTTCCGGTCGGCCACAATCGCGCCCTTGCGCAGAGCTATTCCCCAGCCATTGACGACATCCGCCATCGCCGATGGCCGGGGCAGCCGGTATGGACCGGCCATTTGGGCTTCGGCCCGGCAGAGCGGATCCAGGCAGATGATTGCCGCCCCGCCGTTTTCAAGATGCCGCCGGATGGCCGCGGTGAGCTGCTCGCCGATGGCATTGGGGTGGATGATCAGCAGCAGCCCGGGGGGATTGTCGGGCAGCTTCCCGGCGGTCGGGTCGATTCCCACCAGCTCAAAAACCGTCATGAGCTGCTGCAGCGCCCACCAGGTTGGCTTGAGCTGCCGGTCGGCGATATGCTCCATCACCGGCAGCGTGGAGATTACGCCAATGCGCGGCGGATGGCTGCGCCAGATGGCGTTGATGGCGCGGACCAGGCTGTATTCCAGACGCGGCTCCTCCCGGTAGTCGAAAAACGGTATCGTCTGCGGCTGGCGCTCCGGCAGATCCGGGCTCGTGATGATGGCGCCAAAGAACCACAACTCGCCCATCGAGGTGATTTGTGCCTTTAGTCCGCGCTCCTCGGCTGCACCTTGCGCCGATGCACTGTGCGGATCGGACTGGACAATGGTGACGGGGGCGCCCGCCAGCCGCTGGAATTCCCCCAGCAGTTGCTTCACCCGTCCGGCGTATTTGCGGGTCTGGCCGTCCAGTTCCGGATTGCTTCCGGAATAGAACAGCTCGATCCTGACGGGATGGCGAAGGCCTGCCAGCATCCTGCGGGTATGCGCATCGAGCGTATACAGCTTCTCCTCAGTGCAGTCCAGGCGCATCGGCAATGCATGGCTGAAGGAGGCGACCACCATCAGCGCGATGATGCAGCTCCAGCAGACGATGGTGCATCTGGCTGATGCATGGCGATGGCGTCTCCGGAGGCGCCATTGGGTGAACAGCAGCAGCGCGCCCATCGGTGCCAGAAAGAACAACAGGTCGCCAAGCGACGGCGCGCCGTCGGTGAAGTTGTCGAAATGCTGCAAAATCCCCAGTGACGAGATGATGTCCAGGGCGGTCGCGCCCAGGCCCCATTTGGTCAGCAGGATGGCGGCGGGGCGGAATCCCGCCAGCAGTGCCGCCACTCCGGCCAGCAGTGTCCACAGGAAGCTGGCAAACTGGCTGTTGGTGATGCAGGACATCGCCTGGGCCAGCGCCAAAAAAAGACCGGCCGCCAGGAAACATCCCAGGTAGCCGGCAAACATTGGTCCGGGGTCGGGGTTGCCCAGCCACCGGCAGGTGAATGCAAAGGGCAGGGTGCATAGCAGGGCCGTGCTTAGCACCGCCCAGGCGGAAAGGAATTTGGCGAGCACAATCTCCGGGATGGTGATCGGGAGGCTCAAGGTGAGCTCAATTGTGCCGGTGCGGTATTCCTCAGCCCATTGCCCCATGCCCAGGGCCGCGCCCAGGATCAGGAAGAGCCAGCACTGCCATGCGAAAAAACCGTCAAGGGCGGCCTGGTTGCGGTCGATGAATCCGCCCAGGGTGAGTGTGCATGTCGCGCTGGCGATAAGGTAGAAGATTATCAGCGCATAGGTCGATGGCGTGGTGAATGCGGTGAACAGCTCCCGTCCGCATAGTGCAAGTGTGCGTCTCATGAAGCCTGCTCCTCCGTGGCCGCGCCGCCGATGCCGTCGTTCTCCAGCATGGATAGCAAGTTTCGGGGCGCCGCGCCGTCATGGATGATCCGGCCATGGCCGAGGACGATGGCACGGTCGCACAATTGCGGGATCTCCTCGACGATATGGGTTGAGATGAGCACGATGGATTGCCCGCCCAGCTCCCGGATGAGCTGCCGGGCCTCGACCTTCTGCAATGGGTCAAGCCCGTCGGTTGGCTCGTCCAAAATCAGCAGCGGCGGCTTGTGGATGATGGCCTGGGCCAGCCCCAGCCGATGGCGGTAGCCTTTGGACAATGTGCCGCAGAGGCGGTCACGCACCGCCGACAGCCTGCAGCATTCCAGCGCCTGCCCGACCGCCAGGTGCATCGCGTCACCGTGCAACCCGTGCATCCGTGCCATGAACCGCAATGACTCGACGACCCGGAGATTGCCGTAGAGCGGCGCATTCTCCGGAAGATAGCCGATAATTTCACGCATCGCCGCGTCATCTGCACCGAGCCGCAGACCGCATGACTCCACTTCGCCGGCATCAGCGGGAATGACGCCGGCCAAAATGCGCATCAGGGTGGACTTGCCGGCGCCATTGGCGCCCAGCAGCCCGATCACCTGCGGTGAAGCCGCAGAAAAGGAGATGTCTTCAAGCGCCAGGCGCCCGCAGTATGCCTTTGATAAATTGCGCACATGCAGCGACGTCATTGTTTTGCCCACGCATTTACAGCAGAGTTCCGCAAAAATCCCCGACTTTTACGCCATAAAGCCCCAAATTCCCGCAAGGCCCGGCGCCTCGGCCAATGCAAAGGCCGGAGGCACCGGATCCTGTTCACATGGCCGTGTCCGGCAATCAGTCCAGACCGGCCGCCTTCCGGGCTTTGCGCAGATAGTCGTACATCGCCTCGTCGTCGCTGGTGGCGGTGCGGTCGTAGTACTCGCGGTTGCTCAGCTTGGAAGCCGCGCTTTCATCCATGATCACCGTGACCTGGTTGTGAAGCTGCAGGGCCGAGGCCGCATTCATGGTGGTGATCGGACCCTCCAGCATGCCCTTGATGGCATCCGCCTTGTTCTCGCCATTGGCCAGCATGATGATCTCGCGGGCGTCCAGGATGGTACCGATGCCCATGGTCACCGCCCAGTGCGGAACCGCGGAGGCGTCGCCGCCGAAGAAACGCGCATTGTCGTTGATGGTGGTCTGCGCCAGGGTGATGACATGGGTGCGGCTGGTTAGCGACGATCCCGGCTCGTTGAAGCCGATGTGGCCGTCGCGGCCAATGCCGATGACCTGCAGCTTGACTCCGCCCAGATCCTCGATGGCTTCCTCGTAGCGCATGCACTCGTCCTCCATGTCCATGGTCATGCCGTCCGGGAAGCTGATGTTGGCCTTCTTGAGGTTGATGTAGTTGAAGAGATTCTCGTACATGAACCGATGGTAGCTCTGGGGATGGGTCTCCGGCAGCCCGACATACTCGTCCAGGTTGAAGGTGTGGACATCCGAAAAATCAATCTCGCCGCGCTTGAAGCCCTCGATCAGCTCGCGGTAGAGCCCCAGCGGCGAAGAGCCGGTGGCAAGTCCCAGCACCTTGGCATTGCGGTTCATCACCCGATCCTGCATGATCTTGTACGCTTCCCTGGCAATTTGCTCCTCGTCCTGACAGATAATTACCTTCATTGAAAAACCTCCTGATGTTTTTCCTGAAATCCGTGAAGCCGCTTCATTTGCGCCATGATTTCGTCATTTTTCGGCCGCGTACTCCCGGTACGCCCCCTAAAATTTCCTTATCCTGACGCAAAAACGCCGGCTTCGCAAATCCAGGTTTTCATCCCCGGACATGGAAGACCACGGGCCGGGAATGAAGATTCAGATCTGAACGTGAAATGCCAATATAACCCGCAAAGCCGAAACCATAATTATGGGACGGTGAAAATAGTGAAAAAAACAGTAACAAAGAATGAAATTGCCAGAAGGCTGGATTTCCCCTTTCCCCTCCTGCGTCCCCGCAAACATGGCATAAAG
>CAKUJM010000035.1 GCA_934661755.1 uncultured Lentisphaeria bacterium
CGGCGATGTGTGCGGCGATGTGTGCGGCGATGTGTGCGGCGATGTGTGCGGCGATGTGTGCGGCGATGTGTGCGGCGATGTGTGCGGCGGATGCGGCGAGGCGTATGTGTGGCGAGGCGGATGTGCGGCGAGGCGGATGTGCGGCGAGGCGGATGTGCGGCGAGGTGTGGCGGATGCGGCGAGGTGTGGCGGATGTGCGGCGAGGTGTGGCGGATGTGCGGCGAGGTGTGGCGGATTGAAGCCGATTTTCCCCCCCTCCCTCGTGCGCGCGTCAGCCATATTGGTGGGCCAAGTTCCCCCACCCGACCACCCAGCGATAAGCTAACCGCCCCGCGCAGCATTGCCAATTGCCGACGCCATAATCCCCAAAAGTGTGCGATTGGCAGACACTTTACAAATGCCGCCGTCCCGCCAGGATTGGGCATCGCGGCTCCCTTGCGCGCACGGGGACTGCATAGGGGCGTCGCGTCATCCCGCGGCAACATCCGAATCGCTCCCTCGCGCGCGCGTCAGCCATATTGGTGGGCCAAGTTCCCCCGCCCGACCACCCAGCGATAAGCTAACCGTCCCGCGCGGCATTGCCAATTGCCGACGCCATAATCCCCAAAAGTGTGCGATTGGCAGACACTTTACAAACGACAACGCGCGATGGAACACTCGGCCTGCAACTGGCACTTGCGGACCAGATGCCGGCTATTCGGCGACATGCTCCCGGCAAGGTAATGGACTGCTGCACCGTCGAATGGTGCATATCCGTCCCGCCTTCCTCCGTTTTAGCCGCAACTGATTATATTTAGCATTATGCCAACGTTGGCATAGCCTGACAACAACGTCAAAGACACAATTTTCCCACCATGAAGACCTACGCATTAGTTGGCACCGGCAGCCGGTGCGAGATGTACATCAACGGAATGTTCACGCAATTCCAGGATTGTGCGAAGCTGGTCGGACTGTGCGACAGCAACAGCATCCGCTGCCGCTACTGGCACGACCGCATCCGGAAAGAGTTCGGCGCGGAGGTGCCGATGTACACCGCTGCGGACTTCGACCGCATGGTCACGGAGCAGCGTCCCGACAAGGTGATTGTCACCTCAATGGACCGCACCCACCACATCTACATCTGCCGCGCCATGGAGCTGGGCGTGGACGTCATCTCGGAGAAGCCGATGACGGTCGACGAAGTGAAATGCCACCAGATCATCGACACGATCCACCGCACGGGGCGTCATCTCACAGTCACCTTCAACTACCGCTACAGCCCCCGCAACACCAAAGTCAAGGAGCTGCTGTCAAGCGGCATTTGCGGCGAAGTCACCACGGTCCATTTCGAGTGGCTGCTGGACACTTCGCACGGCGCCGACTACTTCCGCCGCTGGCATCGCAACAAGAACAACAACGGCGGCTTGCTGGTGCACAAGTCCACCCACCATTTCGATCTGATGAACTGGTGGCTTGACAGTGCGCCGAAGACCGTATTTGCGATGGGCGACCTCAAATTCTATGGCAAGGAGAACGCCGAGCGTCGGGGCGTGACCCAGTTCTACAGCCGCGCCCGCGGCAATGCGATTGCCGCCAAAGACCCCTTTGCGCTGCATATCGACGAGCAGAAGGACGAAGTCATGATGGGCCTGTACTACAATGCCGAGAAGGAGGACGGATACTACCGTGACCAGAGCGTCTTTGGCGACGGCATTTCGATCGAGGACAACATGTCGGTCATGGTGCGCTATGAGAACAACGTGGTGATGACCTACAACCTGTGCGCCCACCAGCCCTGGGAGGGCTACCGGGTGGTCTTCAACGGCACCAGGGGACGCCTGGAATTCAATGTCGTGGAGAATCCCAGCGTCTCGGCGGATGTCCAGGAGGACTTCAGCCGTCCGGGGATGCGTGAGGCCGAAGGTCCCCGCACCAGCTGGGTCCCGGAGATCGTCTTCCAGCCGATGTGGGGCAAGCCGCAGATCATCACCTACGAGGAAAACGACAAGGCTGGCCATGGCGGCGGCGACATCCGGATGCTCCGCGACGTCTTCCTCGGCGTCCAGGATGATCCGCTGGGCCATGCCGCCAGCTACCAGGCCGGCGCCAAGTCGATCATGACCGGCATCGCTGCCAACATCTCGATGAAGACCGGCGAGCCGGTGAATGTCAGGGATTACATCGATTTCAGCCGGATTTGACCGACGGGGCAACCCCGCCCCCACCTTGCACAAAAAAAAAACGCCTGACAAAACTGCTTGCAAGGCAGTTCATCAGGCGTCATTTTCCCTCCCGTGCCCCGCCGGCCATTGGCGCAGGGCACGGGAGCTGGCAGTTGCCTTATTGAATCTCAATCTTGCGGGTTCCCGGAACCGCCTTGGTGCGGGGCTGCACCCGGATGGTCAGCACGCCGTCAGTCAATTTGGCGCTCACCTGCTCCGGATCGGCATCCTCCGGCAGGATCAGCCGCTCGCTGATCGACTTGGTGTAGACCTCGTCGCCTTCGCCCAGCTTGACTTCGCCCTTGATGCAGATGCAGTCCTCATGCTGCTCGACGCTCAGGTTCTCCGGCTTCATGCCCGGAACCTCCAGATGCATGAAGTAGACACCCGAGGCATTCCTGCGGAAGCCCATCTCCTCGACCGGTTCGTGCTTCCGCAACGCAGTCACGAACGGAATCCCGAAGAGGTCGTCAAAAAGCAGCCCGAAGTTGGCGGGGCGGCAGCAGTTCTTGTTGTTGGCGGGGACGTTATTGTTGGAATTGTTCATATTCATCATAATTGTTACCTCCATTGGCTTAATCTGGATTGTCGATCCGGCCCGGAGGCTCTCGCGAACCTCCGGCCGCTGATTTGAAAGGCAATTCTGAAATTAAGCAATCGCCATGCCAAAAGCCACGACAGGCAAAAAGGCGATTCGCGGCACCCCGCCCGTGACAATTTGTCCATGCCGACGACGCCTTTTTGCGCAATTCCGACGCACCCGTGCCCCACACCCCCCGCCGGGAACTATCGAAATTACCTCCCCGGCCCAATTGAAAATCGCCGAATGCGGGTTACATTATGCAGTTCGCTTACAATTGTTTCAACAGCAAATCACATATAGTACACCAAAGAACCCATGAAGACATTCCTTCCAAAAGTCGATGAGATCGAACGCAAGTGGTGGGTGATCGACGCCGACCAGCTTGTGCTCGGCCGTCTCGCCGTGAAGATCGCAATGATCCTGCGCGGCAAGGACAAGCCAATCTACACCCCGCATCTGGACTGTGGCGACTACGTCATCGTCAAGAACGCGAGCAAGGTGGTCATGACAGGACGCAAGAGCACTGACAAGGAGTACCAGGATTTCAGCGGCTGGGTCGACGGCCTGAAGCGCACCACCGCCGATGTCATGCGTGAAAAGCACCCCGAGGAGCTGATCCTGCGCGCGGTGTGGGGCATGATGCCCCACGGGAAACTGGGCCGTGCCCAGTTCCGCAAGCTCAAGGTCTATGGCGGGGAGTTGCCGGCGCATCAGTACGCCGCGCAGAACGCCCAGCCATTGAACGTCAAACTCTCCTAAGACCACTTCAAGATAGGATTGCTCTAGAGTATGGCTCAAGACAACGAAGTTATTATCACGGTCGGCCGGCGCAAGTGCGCCAGCGCCCGTGTCCGCATGACCGCCGGCACCGGCAAGATCACTGTCAACAAGCGCGCGTTCGATGATTTCTTCACCACCGAGACGGTCCGCGGATTCGTCCAGCAGCCGCTGGTCCTGACTGGAAAGGTGGCGGATTTTGACATCTACGCCATTGTCGCCGGCGGCGGCATGATCGGTCAGGCCGGCGCATTGCGCCATGGAATCGCCCGCGCCCTGGAGAAGGCCGACGAGACCCTCCGCCCTGCGCTGAAGAAGGCCGGAATGCTGACTCGCGACTCCCGCGAGAAGGAACGCAAGAAGCCTGGACAGCCCGGCGCCCGCAAGCGCTTCCAGTTCAGCAAGCGTTAATCGGCGTTTCCACTCCGCATACGCTTCATTTCGCAGAAAATCCCCGATGCCACTTGGATGGCGTCGGGGATTTTTTTTTTAGCGCAAAAACACGCTTTCGAAGGATGCAGCGCCAGGGGAATCTGCCCCGCCACCCGGATTTGCGCGAAGGACATGGTGGTGAGCAGGGGAGGGAAAAACGGATATAGTATGGCATCAAAAAAAGACAACTTGACGGATTCAGTCCAGTAAGCGGCGGCGTCCTCAGGGATCTCGCAGATTTCCGTTTGCTGGATGGCTTCCCATCACCCATCAGGAGGAGTACCCCATGAAGCGGTCAAAAGTACGCTGGCTTTGGCTTGGCATTGGCGCATTGTTCCTGATCGCCATGACGGTCGCCTGCATGTTTTTTCGGCTTCCATCCCGTCGTGTCGGGGAACCAATGATGGTCTTGGTGTATTACACCCGGAATCCCGAATTGGGCATAAGGCAGGAAGAGGCGTACAGCGTAAAGCTGTCAGACATTCCGTCCGAGCCGGAGGTATTGGATCGTCTCAGTAGATACCATTCTCCGCCGGCGACCTTCTGGATCGGGGATGAAGACAGCAATTCATTGCGAAATCCGCTGGCATTCAACGCAGTCTGCGTTGCTGACAATGGCGGTGTAAGGTCGTACCGGGTAAATATCATCGAAAACCTGGTCAAATGCACCTTTGCGGACATTGACTACCACAATGAGAAATATCTGACCATTGCCCGTGGCGAGGATTGGTATCTGGCAATAACCAGATGAGGCATTGCGCACCCACCACCCCAACCAGGGAGGAGAGAGATCATGGTGACCTGTCACACGGGAATGGCGACTGCGTCCATGGCGGCACGCTTCATCCTCCGGCTGACGCTGGCAATGTCCTTTGCGGCAATTTGCTGGAAATCAATCGCGGCTGACACCTCATCGAAGGGCCTCCTGCGTGCCGCAATGGAAGAATCCAGGATGGCATCCTATTGCTGTGCAGTGGATGATGATGAGCTGCTGTCGGAGATGGGGGCGGCATCAGGCAGATTCTGGCGCTTGAGGTTGACCGACGGCTTCATCTGCCGCAAGATGGAGCTATATGATGACGCCGGGAAGGCCGTCGTCGTTTTCACCCAGGATCGAACCGGAAACTATGCAATGGCGATGGGAAAGTGGGGCCGGGTGTCGGAAATCCTGCCGTTATGGTATTTTGACGACATGGCCAGGGGCTTTGACGACTTTGAGGCTGGCCTGGCCAGCTTCTCGCAGCGGACCATCAATTACGAAGGCCGCGACGCCAGGGAAATCTGCATGGAAACCCCAAGGGACATTGTCCGCTTGAAGTTTGGCGGGAATCGCGAAATTGCGATATGGGGGATGAAGGGGAGCGCCGATTTGAACTCCCGTCTCTATGCGACCCGGCCGATGCGGCGGGTATTCATCATCGATCCGGACAGCGGTCTGATCCTGTCGCGGACCCATCTCAATGTAAAGGGCCAGAAGGTCTACGAGCGCCGAATCCGCCTGTCCAGCCATGACATTGACATGGCTGAATCAGATTTTGCACCGGGCGGCAGGGTGGTCGGCAGCCATTTGATGCTCTACGATGGATTTCTGGCAGATTATTTTTCCAGCATCCTCCAGACCCGGATCACGCCACGGAACCGTGGGCTGGGAATCTACGACGACCCTGCGTATGGGCATGGCTGGCTGTCCCAATTTCTGGACTGGTTTCTTTCGGAGGAAAACACGGGGAGGATGGCGATTGGCACCGGCATTCTGGCAATTGTGTCGCTTGCCATTGCGGCGTTCATCCGCCTTCGCCGCCGATAACCCCAGGTCCAGCGGGGCGCGGGGGTGGCGGTTTGGCGTCATCCGGGCTTCGGGATATTTCCAGCATAGCCTGCCTTAGCATCTCGCTGCCGGCCTCGGCGGAGCAGCCGCGCGGCAAGGCAAGCGGCCGGCCGAAGCGCACCGTCACCCGGGTGAATGGCCAGGGGATTTGCAGGCGGTCCCAGCTGGCGGCATGCCAGCAATGGCGGGCATTGATGGACATTGGCACCAGCGGCGCGCCGCAATGCAGCGAGAGTGCCGCCGCACCGGGATGAACGCAATAGCGTGGTCCGCGCGGGCCATCCACGGTGAGCAGAACGCTGTCTCCAGCATCCAGCTTCTGCCGCAGTCCCAGCAATGCGCCCAGCGCACCGCGGCTTGATGATCCGCGCACCACCTGCAGGCCGAATTGCCGGGCGATGGTGGCGATGTATTCGCCGTCGCGCGAGGCGCTGATGAGTACGGCGACATGTTCGAGATGACGCCGTGGCACCAGCACTGGCGCGAACAGAATGCGGTTATGCCACATCGCCAATACGAATCTTTCACCGGAAAGCACGGCGTCCAGCACCCCGACGGGGTCCTCAATAGTCACCCGGTAAGTCCAGCCAACGACGCGCAGGAGATATGACAGGGCCACGGCCAGCCATTTTGGCATGTGGCGTTTATTCTTGAAAGTAAACAGCTTGCGCATCACATAACGCGTCATCTCGCGCCAGGAGTATCAGTTCCAGATCGTCGGAATCGGATTTTCGCGGCGCCCGCAGGCCACGAACAGATCCTGCCGCTGCATCGTCCGCAACGCCCGGCATGCCTCCTGTTCGGCAATTTCATACTTGTTGCAGTCATGGCTGATATGCGCCAGGACCAGATTGCGGGTGTTTCCGGTGACGACCTGGGAGAGCAGCTCGGCATGGGCGCGGTTGGAGAGATGGCCGGTCGGCCCGAGGATGCGCTGCTTAAGCCCCCACGGTCGCGAGGATGCCGCCAGCATATTGACATCGTAGTTGCTCTCCAGCACCAAAGTGCTGCAGTCGCGAAGCTGGAATGCCGTCATCTGATTGGCACGCCCCAGGTCGGTGGCGATGCCGATCTTCACACTGTCACGGCATGCGACATATCCCACCGGCTCCACGGCATCATGCTGGACAGGGAAAGACCGCATCTTGAATCCGGCTACGATGAAGTCGGTGCAGGCATGGATCATGGTGATCTCCAGATTCTCATTGCGGGCAGCCAGCCATTGGGCGCAGCGACCGGCGGCATACACCGGCACCCCCAGCTGCCGGGCCGTCACCGGCAGCCCCTTGACGTGGTCATCATGCTCATGGGTGATGAAGATCGCCCGGATCATCCGCTCATCCAGCCCTTCCTGCTGCATGCGCATCCGAAGCTGTCTGAAGCTGATGCCGCAGTCGATCATCACCGCATCGTCACCGCAGTGCACAATTATGCAATTGCCGTTGCTGCCGCTGGCCAGAACCGAAACACCTACTCCGCCCATTTAGCGTTCTTCCAATACGATATTTGCCACATTTTCCGCGACATCCCCGGCGCTGCCGAGCCGCCGCCGGAAGTCCTCGAGGAGGTCCATGCACTCATCACGCCGCGGTCCGCCGGGGAGGATGCGTTCCAATGCCGCCGCCAGATTCGGCCCCGTGCAATTGTCCTGCAGGAACTCCTGGAAGACGCTCCGTCCGCAGACCAGATTGGCGATGGTGATGGTAGACAGCTTCACCAGCATTCTGGCCACCATCCAGGAAAGCCAGTTGAGCTTATAGGCGACCACCACCGGCAATCCCAGCAGCGCCGCCTCGACGGTCACCGTGCCGCTGGCGGCCACTGCGGCGGCGGCGGCGGCCATGCGTTCACGGGTGACGCCGCAGCTCCATGCGAATTGCGGCGCGTCGTCCGGCAGAGCGCATTTTGCCGCCAGGCGTTTTGCCAATTCCATCACCGCCGGGCGCGGCAGCGCGAACTCGAAGCGCAGGGCGGGATTATGGCGATGGAGGATGCATGCAGCTTCCAGAAATGACGGCATCAGCCGTTCCAGCTCCATCCGGCGGCTTCCCGGCAGCAGCAGCACCAGATCGCCATCGCGTTCAATTCCCCGGCGGCGATAGGGCTCCAGCATTCCCAGCAGCGGATGGCCGACAAACTGAGCCCGAAGCGAAGTCGGCGCGTAGCATTGCGGCTCAAAGGGGAAGATGCAGAGCATGCGGTCGCAGCAGCGCGCCAGTTTCCAGATGCGCCCCCTTTTCCACGCCCACACCTGCGGACTCACGTACCACACCACCCGGATTCCAAGCGCGTGCAACCGCTGGGCCAGGCGCAAATTGAAGCCCGGGTAGTCGATCAGCACCACCGTCTCCGGACGCTCGGCCTTGGCGCGTGCGACAAATTGCCTCATCAGCCGGAGGAAGAAGGGCAGATGCCTAATGGCTTCCCAGATGCCGATGATGCCCAGTTCGGAAGAGTCGGTGAACAACTCCACCCCGGCGGCGCGCATCTTCTCCATCCCCATGCCATGCAGCCGCAGCTGCGGCTGCCGCCGATGCAGCGCCTCCGCCAATGCGGCGCCGTATGCGTCACCTGACGACTCTCCCGCGATGATCCAGACAATGCCCGCCATGCCAACCTAGTCCTGCTGTGCTTTGATGGTGCTGAAACGGCGATTGATGCCGCGGTCATGCAAATACGCCCGCAACAGCCGCCCCACCGGTCCGGTATCGACCAGGAAGGCGTCATGCCCGGACTCGCTTTGGATCTCGACATAGGTCACCGGCCGGCCGGTGGCGATGAACGCATTGACGAAATCACGGCACTTCGTCGGCGGATAGAGCCAGTCGGAGGAAAATGACACCACCATGAGTTCGGACTTGATCCGCCGGCATGCGTCAGTGAGCATTGCCGCCTCGCGCCTCCGGAGATATTCGGGTTCCGCGGTGCCGGACGGCTCGGGGAATTGCTCCAGGACAGCGGGGGAACACCACGACGAAGCTGCGTCATAGTAGTCCATGGCGCGGGTGATATAGAGGTAGCTGTTGGCGTCGAAGCGCTGCACGAAGCTCCGGCTCTGGTGATCGAGATAGCCTTCGACATCGAACTCCATGCCAAAGCCACGCGGATCCTGCGTACTGCCCACCCGCCGGCGTCCGAATTTGAAATCCATGCCCTTGCCCGAGAGGTAGGTGATATGCGCCAGCATCCGCGCCACCGCCAGGCCGGCATCCGGCTTGATTGGCTGATCATAGTAGTCGCCGCCGGAAAAATTGACATCGCGGATGATCGCGTGGCGGGCGACGGCGTTGAAGCCCAGCCCCTGCGCCGGCAATTTCGGCCCCGAGGCCATGATGATGCACTTGCCGATCATCTCCGGGTAGCGCAGCGACCACTCCAGCGCCTGCTGTCCGCCAAGTGATCCGCCGATGACCGCATAAAGATGGCCGATTCCAAGGCGCGACAGGAGCATCCGCTCCATGTTCACCCAGTCGGCCACCGTCACCATCGGGAAATGCAACGCATAAGGCCGTCCCGTGGCAGGATCAATGCTCTGCGGGCCGGTGGTGCCATAGCAACTGCCGATGACATTGGCGCAGATGACAAAAAAACGGCTGGTGTCCACCGGCTTGCCCGGGCCAATCACCGCATCCCACCATCCGGGATGGGTCTGCCGCCACTTCAGCCGCGGATCGTCCTTGGCCTTCGCATCCCACCCGGCGACATGGGCGTCTCCGGAGAGCGCATGACAAATCAATACCGCATTGTCACGCGCCGCCGACAACTCGCCGTAGACCTCATACTCGACGGTCAATTGCGCCAGCGCACCGCCGTATTCCAGTGCGAACGGCTTGTCCGCCGTCGCCAGGTCACAATGACGGGCGACTGTCCAGCCCACCGAGTGCGGCGAATCCGGCGGATCGAACTTGCCCTTGATTTTGGATGGTATGGCGGCGGTGCTGTCTGTCATCAAAAGGAGCCTCTGGGATGAGCATTGTACATCGGTTAAATATAACTGCCAAAAACCGCACCATGGAAGGCAAACGACCTTTTCTGGCAAAGACAGCCTGGCGGGACGGCGGCATTTGTAAAGTGTCTGCCAATCGCACACTTTTGGGGATTATGGCGTCGGCAATTGGCAATGCTGCGCGGGGCGGTTAGCTTATCGCTGGGTGGTCGGGCGGGGGAACTTGGCCCACCAATATGGCTGACGCGCGCGCGAGAGGGGGCGATTCGGATGTTGCCGCGGGATGACGCGACGCCCCTATGGAGGCCTCGTGCGCACAAGGGAGCCGCGATGCCCAATCCTGGCAGGACGGCGGCATTTGTAAAGTGTCTGCCAATCACACACTTTTGGGGATTATGGCGTCGGCAATTGGCAATGCTGCGTGGGGCGGTTAGCTTATCGCTGGGTGGTCGGGCGGGGGAACTTGGCCCACCAATATGGCTGACGCGCGCGCGAGAGGGGGCGGGCAGAAGGCAAACTCCCCTCTGTCCCCGCCGTTCTCCGTGCCCGCCGTTCTCCGTGCCCGCCGTTCTCCGTGCCCACCGTGCCCACCGTGCCCACCGTGCCCACCGTGCCCACCGTCCTCTCCGTCCTCTCCGTCCCCCTCCGTTCCCACCGTTCCCCACCGTTCCCACCGTTCCCCACCGTTCCCACCGTTCCCCACCGTTCCCCACCGTTCCCCACCGTCCCTTCGTTTACAGTAGCTCCAGCAGTTTTTCCGGCTGGCTGGCGATGCGTGCGCGGGCATTCTCGGGAACGGCGATGCGCACTGCGAAGGTGCGCAGATAATCGCTTTCCAGGGATGCGCGGTGATCGCGGTCCTGATCGAAGAGCCAATAGTCGTGGTTGCCGCCATTGGCAATGCGCAGATCATGGGGGAGCAGCTTGGTGAAATAGGGCATTGCCGCCAACAGCACCGCGCCTTCGGGCAGTCCGGCGGCATCGGCCAGGCGGTTTTCCAGCCGCCGCATCGACTCCATCGTGGCGTACTTGGCGGAGAATTGCGCAAGTTGCCTTCGCGGCCAGGTGAGGACGGCGATGGGCTTGCCGATGGCATTTTCGACATAGGCGTAGCCATCCGGCTTGATGCAGATGGCGGTCCGGGGCAACCGGCGCTCCAGCAGCTGGCGGGTAAGCTGCCGGGCCAGGCGGCAACGTCCTTCAAGCAGCCACGCCAGCAGCTGCGAATCGGTCATGGTCCAAAGTGCCCCTTCGTCTGACGCGGTGGCGGTTTCGCCGGCGCCACGGGCGCGAAGCTCCTCATGCAATGCACGCTGGAGCAGCCGCTGGGCCACCAATGCCGTCTTGTTGAGGTATCCATGCTGGTGCAGATAGGAATAGAATTTCTGCAGCCGCTTGCCTTCCTCGATGAATTTCTCGTTCAGCGCCAGTCCTGCTTCCGTCCAGGCGGTCTGCTGCTGGACGATCTCCAGGTCGGGGGCGCCGGCAAAGCCGATATGGAAGGCATCACGCTGGAGATAGTCCAGTTTGTCGGCGCCCAGATTGCGGTCGGTGACCCAGAGGCGCAACGGCGACTGTCCGCCGAGCATTTTGGCAATTGCCGTCGGATCCGCGCCGCATTGGCTGATTTCGCCGGCCAGCTGCGACAGGCATTCCTGTCCGCGCGAATGGTGGTCGCCGGAAAGCACCGGCTCGATCTGGTGTGAAAATGGCCCGTGCCCGATGTCATGCAAAAGCGCAAACAGCTCCAGATCCCGCCGCTGCTGTGGCGTGGCGTGGCGCAGCGCGCCGCTTTTGCGCAGTCGTGCGAGTGTCCCCAGCGCGTGTTCGAAGCGCGTATGCTGGGCGCCGGGGAAGATCAGGAAATTCACCCCGAGCTGGCGGGTATGGCGCAGCCGCTGGAACAGCGGGTGGTCAAGCACCGGCAGGTAGTCGCCGATTTCCACTGGGCCGGAGCATGGAAGATAGACCGACTTCACCCGATTAGCCTGAATGTGATGTGGTGGACGGGCAGCCCCTGGGCATTCCAGCGCAACTCGAAGTCGGTCTTGACATCCGCCATGTCCGCGATGCCGTCAGGGCAGGGCTCATAGAGCGACGGCAGCCGGTCGAACATCCGCAGCCAGTCCTCATAATAGGGCGCATAATCAGTGGCCAGATGGAAGACGCCGCCGCGTTTGAGCACCCGTGGCACCCGGCACAGGAAGTCGGTGCACACCAGCCGGTGGGCAACGTGGCGCTTTTTGGGCCATGGATCCGGACACAGCAGGTGCAGTCGGTCTATCGACTGCGCCGGCAGCTGGTATGCCACCAGCGCCAGGCTGGTCGCCTGCAGCGCCAGCAGATTGCCAACGCCGGCGATGGCCGCCCGCCGCTGGACGGCCTCCAGGCGCGCGCTGAGCAGGTCATTGCACAGCACCCACCTTTCCGGATGGCGCCGCGCCAGCTCGACGGTGAAACGGCCCTTCCCGCATCCCATGTCCAGCTCGATCTGCCGTCCCGCCGCCTCCGGAGGCAGCTCCAGCGTCTGCCAGGTATTGAACAGCCTTATCATGTCTTCAGCGCCTGATTCCGTGGCTGGACAGGAATTTCGCAATGCGGTCCATGGCCGTGTCGATCTCAGACAGCGCGGTCGCATAGGAACAGCGCACGTATCCCGCGCCGGACTGCCCAAAGGCGTCGCCGGGGATGACCGCCACCCGCTGCTCCTCCAGCAGCCCGATCGCGAAATCGTGCGAGGACATGCCGGTGGACTTGATGCACGGGAAGACATAGAATGCCCCGCGCGGCATGAAGCAGCGCAGCCCCAGCTGGTTGAAGCGCTTGACGATGATGTTCCGCCGCTGCTCATATTCCATGCGCATCTGGTCGCGGATGCGCCCGCCGTTGGCCAGCGCCTCGATGGCGGCGTATTGCGCCGGCGTCGGCGCGCAGAGGATCGAATACTGGTGCACCTTCATCATCGCGTCAATCAGCGGGAAGGGGCCGACGGCATAGGCGATCCGGTAGCCGGTCATCGCGTACGCCTTGCTGAAGCCGTTGAAGACGATGGTGCGCTCGTGCATGCCCGGCAGGGTGGCAATCGACGGCGTGCGCGGGATGTACGACAACTCGTCGTAGATCTCGTCCGAGAGCACCACCAGGTTGTGGCGTCTGGCAAAATCCGCGACTGCGGCTTTGTCGTCCGCGGTCATGCCGGCGCCCGTCGGGTTGTTCGGATAATTGATAATCAGCAGTTTGGTGCGCGGCGTCACCGCGGCTTCCAGGTCCTTGACCTGGACGACAAAATCATGTTCCTCGCGGGTGACCACCGGGACCGGCACTCCATGTGCCATCCGGATCGACGGCGCGTACGAGACATAGCAGGGCTCGTGGTAGAGCACCTCGTCGCCCGGCGAGATGAGCGCCCGCAACGCGATGTCCAGCCCCTCCGAGACTCCGACGGTGATGATGCACTCGTGCGCCGGGTCGTAGTGGCCGCCGAAGCGCTCGCTGAAATAGCGGCAGACTTCCCGGCGGAGCTTGATGTCGCCCAGATTCGAGGTGTAATGGGTCAGCCCCTTGGTGAGGCCGTAGATTGTCGCCTCGCGGATGTTCCATGGAGTGACAAAATCCGGCTCGCCGATGCCCAGCGAGATGACGTCATCCATGGTATTGACGATCTCAAAGAAGTCACGGATGCCGCTTTTAGGCAATGCCGCGATGTGCGGCGCCACAAAATCCGCCGGATTGAAGGTGCTCTTGTTCCGCGACTGGCCCTTACGGCACGACTTTGAGGCGCTCATATTTTTCCTCCTTGTCCAATTCGATTCCCGCTTCCTTGTATTTCTTCAGCAAAAACAGGGTGGCACAGGACTTGACCCCGTTTTGGGTGGACAGCTTGCTGGCGACGAAGTGCGCCACTTCCTGCAGCGAATGGCCGACGACCTCCAGATGCAGATCATAGCGTCCGGAGACCAGGTATGCCGACACCACCTCGTCGAAGCGCGCCAGCTGCCGCGCGACATTGTTGAAGCCGTTTTCGCGCTCCGGCTGCACCTGCACCTCGATGATGGCGCGCACCTCATCCGGCTGGGCGCCGTCGGCGGTGACGGCGGTGTATCCCAGCAGCTTCCCCTCCGACTCCAGCCGTGCGATCGCGGCGTTGACCTTGGCCGGGGTGGTGGCCAGTCGTTCGGCGATTTCAGTGCTGCTCATGCGCGCGTTGTGCTTGAGCAGTGCCAGGAGTTCCTGGTCTGATGATTTTGCTTTCATGATCTTATTTTGCGTATTCTATTGACCTGGTTTCGCGGATGATGGTGACCCGGATCTGTCCGGGGTAGCGCATTTCACGCTCGATGCGTCCGGCGATCTCGTGCGCCAGCACCGCCGCCTGATCCTCGCTGACGGCATCCGGCCGCACGACGACCCGCAATTCCCGTCCCGCCTGGATTGCGTAGCACTTCTCGACGCCGTCGAAGGAATTGCCGATCCGTTCCAGATCCTCCAGCCTCTTGAGGTAGAATTCGGTGGTCTGGCTACGGGCGCCGGGGCGGCCGGCCGACAGGGTGTCGCAGATCTGCACCAGCACCGCCAGCAGTGACGTCTGGGGGACTTCGCCGTGGTGTGATGCCACGGCGTTGACGACTTCGGCGGGCTCGCCTGCCCGCCGCAGGAGGTCCGCGCCGATGAGCGCGTGCGAGCCTTCGGCCTCATGGTCGATCGCCTTGCCGATGTCGTGCAGCAGCCCGGACCTCCGCGCCAGCTCGGCATCCAGCCCGACCTCGGCGGCGATCGCGCCCATCATCGCGGCGACTTCCATCGAATGCGCCAGCGCATTCTGCGAGAAGCTGTACCGGTATTTGAGCCGTCCCAGCATCCGCAGCATGTTCGGCCGCAGCGTCATGATCCCCAGGGATTCCGCGGCTTGCTGTCCCGCCTGGTCGATCTGGACCTCGATTTCCTTGCGGACCTTTCCGACCACCTCCTCGATGTGCGCGGGGTGAATCCGGCCGTCCGACACCAGCAGCTCCATGGCCTGCCGCGCAATTTCACGGCGGATCGGATCAAAGCAGGAAATCACCACCGCCTGCGGCGTGTCATCGATGAGGATGCTTACGCCGGTTGCCGCCTCGATGGTGCGGATGTTGCGCCCGTCGCGGCCGATGATGCGGCCCTTCATTTCCTCATTCGGCAGCGGGATGGTCGAGGTGGTGCGTTCGTAGGTGCAGTCGCCGGCATAGCGCTGCATGGCGTCGATCATGATTTTTTGCGCCTCCGCGGTGAGCATCTGCCGGCTTTCTTCCTGATAGCGGCGGATGAGCCGGGAACGCTCCTGGAGAAGTGTCTTCTCCAGCCGCGACAGCAGTGTCTGCCTGGCCTCCTCCGCCGTCATGCCCGCGATTGCCTGCAACGCCTCCTGCTGGCGCAACTGCGCCGATTCCAGTTCCTGCCGATGGCTTTCAAGCGCGGCCTGGCGCACGACGAGTTCCGATTCCCGTTCCGCCAATTCGCCCATGCGGGCCTGAAGCTGGCTTTCCCGCTGGTCCAGCGAGTCCTCACGCTGCGCCAGCCGCGTGCCGATGCGGTCGAATTCCCGCCGCCGATTCTCCTGCCCCTGCTCGAATTTCTCCTTGGCGGTGACGACGGCTTCCTGCGCCTGCAACCGCGCCTGCTTCAGCGTCACCACCACATCCTGCTTGGCGTGCTCGCGGATCTCCTCCGCGCGCAGCCGGGCGTCGGCGACAATCTGCTCCGCCTCGTCCAACGCCTTCTGGCGCTCTTCGCTGCGCTTGCGTCGTCGGTTGAGATGCTCGGAAATCGTCTGCCATATCACCAGACATACGGTGATGCCCACCGCTATCGTGGTCAGCAGGGTCTGCAGACGGTATATCGAGTCCGACCCCGCTCTGGTCGTCGCAAGGCAGAGAAGCGTGTATGCCTGGGAAAAAGGGGACATCTGTTGTTGTTTCAGGGAAAAGTGGAGCCGGGCAGGCGCATAAACCGGCACGGGATAAATATAATAACTGAATCGGTGAAGCCAGGCGTTTCCTTTGCATCGAATCCAGTTTTTTGCAGCCGGCGCCGCGGCGGCCGGCGCCATGGCTGGCGCGTGGCGTTTTTTGCAGCCATCTCCCCTGACACTTTTTCCGGCCATGCCCTTTCGGGCGGCGGCGTCGGCGATGCCCGGTTTTTGCGGATTCCAGGTTATATTATCCCAGAATCCCCCGGGAAGTTTAGAAAATGGCGGAATAGCGGCGTAATATGGTTGGAACGAGAAAATGAAACGCCTGTTTGAAACTCTCAACCCCGATACCAGGAGGATTTCACCATGAAGAAAAATTTCCGAATCTTGGCAGTCCTGGCAATTGCCGGCGCAGTCGTCCTTTCCACTGCCAGCGCCATGGCCCAGCCCGGCCCCGGCGGCTATTATGGCCCGCGCCATCATCATCACGAGGGAATCTCCCGCGGCCGGATGAACACCATCACCGCGATTGGCGCGACCCTCGGCGTGCTTGACATCGCCTCGCGGGTGCTGGCGCCGCCAGTGGTGGTCAACCAGCCGGTCTATCCCGTCCCGGCCTACGGCACCACCACCACGACCACCTACTATCCGGCGCCGCCGTACTACACCGCCCCCTCGACCACGGTCTACTACGGCAGTCCGGCCTATTACAGCGCTCCGGCCTATGTTGCGCCATACAGGTACATACCGCCGCGGTGGGACTACCGTCCGGCGCCGCCGCCGCGGTGGGACTACCGTCCGGCGCCGCCGCCACCGCCGCGTGGCGGCTACCGTGGAATGCCCGGCGGGCCGCCGCCCGGAGGCCATGGTCCCGGACACGGGCACGGCCATGGCGGCCCCCGCGGCCATTGGCGATAGCGCCATCCCCTGGCGTGGCGCAACGGGGGGGCAACGGAGTATGGCGAGCCCCCCCCCTCTCCACTGCATTGAAAGATGAAAGACGACGCCTTGCTGACCAGCCCGACGCTATTGCGTGGGATCCGCAGTGATGACAATGCCGAATGGGAGCTGTCCACCACCGAGTTCTACCGGCGGTATCGCGGCTTTGTGTTTTGCATCTGCCGTCGGCTGAGGATGCAGGATGCGGACATTGAGATTGTGATGAACAATGTCCTGGGGCGGTTCTTCGACCGCGCCGGCAAGTGGACCTACAGGCCGGATCAGGGCGGTTTCCGCAAATTCTTCTCCACTGCGGTCCATAACGCCGCGGTGGATCTGTTGCGTCGCCGCAACCGCCAGCGGTCGGTGCCATTGCCGGACGGCACCGCCGAAGGCGGCGGCGCCGAGTTGCCGGACAACCGGGTGACGGAGGCGATTGAGCAGGCTGAACGCGGCGAGCTGCTGCTGGAGGCCTGTCGCCAGGTGCAGGGGCAGGCAGCGGCGCCTGCCTGGCAGGCTTGGCAGAATTGCGTGGTCGGGGGGCAGGATCCGAAGAAGGTGGCGCGCTTCCTCGACGTGTCGCTGGCGACCGTCTACAACTACTGCAAGCAAGTCAGCCGGATGGTCCGCGAATGCTACGAATTGATGGAACGCGAATAGAGCCATGAACAGACATCTGTCACCGGAGGAGATCATCGTCCATGCCGCCGGCGGCGGCGGCCTGCTGTCACGGATGCGCTGCTGGATGCATCTGCGGTCGTGCAGGATGTGCCGCATTGCGGTGGAAAGGGAGCAGCAGGATATGGCCGCCCAGCGGGAAATGGGCGCGGCGCTTCGCGGCTATGTCGCGGCCGTGGAGGAGTCTGCGACCGCGATGACTGCGGAGCCGACGTCGTTTTTCGCGTCCGCGGCGGAATCGCCTGACGGCGCAGATGACCGCCAGGCCGGTGCGGCGGCGCACTCCGCCGGCCATTCCAGGTCGCGGGGGGGCTGATGCTGCTGCCGGATGGATTGTGCGTGGGTAGACAAGCAAATGGGCTCGGCGTCCGCATCGCCCCACAATGACCCCGACGCCTATGTCGATCTGGTTCCGAGGGTGCTCCCCGGGATCATCCCGTTGCGCAAAATCAGCAGCGGCGGCTTTGGCACCGTGTGGCTGGCCGAGGATGCCATCGGCCGCAAGGTCGCGCTGAAGGTCTTTGATCCGAACTGCGTGGCCGGCGACCGCGAACGCGATGCCCTGCGCTGCTATTGCCCCAACAGCAACACTTCCTATCCGAACCTGCTGGTGGTGTACCACATTTCCGCGGCCGGCGCCACGCCATTTTGCTATACCATGGAGCTGGCGGACAACTTCAGCGCCTCGCCCGGCAGCCACACGACCGAGAACTATCTGGCTGACAGCCTGGAGCAGCGGATTCGCTGCTACGGACGGTTGAAGCTGGCGGAAATCATCCGCATCACCCGCGGCATCATCCGGGGGCTGTCCCATCTGCATGAATGCGGGATTGCCCACCATGATATCAAGCCCGCAAACATCCTCTTTGTCGGCAACGAGGTCCGGATTGGCGACCTGAGCATCCTGGGGCAGATTGGCGACCGCGGGCATGGCGGCGGCACCGGCGGGTATCTTCCGCCGCCGGAATTCGGTAGCGAATTGGCGGGCGGGGGCGACCCCCAGGACGCCGACCTGTATGCGCTGGGAAAGACTGTCTACCGGATGATGACGGGGATGGGCGCCAACGACTTCGGAAGCATCCCGGAGGACGTCCTCCGGGACGCGCGTCTGAGGCGGCTCAATGGCTTCATCAACCACGCATGCGCCACCCGCCGCAGCGACCGCTTTGACGACATCGCGGCCCTGTCCAGCGATTTTGAACGCAAGGTGGCCGCGCCATTCGAGGGCACGGTGCATTCTAGTGCCGTGAGCCGGCTGGTGCATCGGCTTCGGCCTCGCTATGTCAATGCGGCAGTCGGGCTGGGGATCGCCGCAGTGGTGGCTGTCGCCAGCAACTATTATTGGTCCGGAAACCGCCAGCATCCGGTGCAATTTGTCGCCGTGGATGCCGACGTGCCTTCCAGCCTGGGGGCGGACGCCATGTGCATCTTCTCCGACGCCGTCTCCGCCGGGGTGGCGCCGCGCCCGGAATGGGATTTCGCCGGCGGAACCGCCAGCTTCGCACTGCCGGCAAATGACGCTGGCGGGTTGCGCCAAATGCAGCTGCGGCTGCCGTCAATCACTCTGAAGGACAGCTTCGAGATCTATTTCGAGGTGGTCTCCGAATTGCCGAAGGCGACGCTGCAATGCACCTTCACCGCCGTCGCGGATGGAGACGGCCGGGCGGAATTGACACGCGAAATGAAAATCAGCCAGCCGCCAAGCCTGCGTGATTACACCGCCTCCGAAACTGCGGCCGCATCCTCCATGCCGGCAATGGGGATCCGGCTGATCGGAATCGGCGGACAGCTGCTGTGGTGGTTCAATGGCATGGAATACCTTGACGCGGAGCTTCCCGGCAAGGGGCGGCCGATGGTCTTTTCACTGAGGATCTCCGGACATGGCAATGGGGCCCTGTGGCTCCGGAACATCCGCATCTTCTGCAACTCCCCCGACAAGGCTCTGCGCGAGATGGAGGACTGGCGGTGACTGCGCCCTTTGCCGGAGGGGGGGACGGAGGACCACACTATATTTTTTTCCAATCTGGTTTGGCAGCTTCCCGTTTTTCCGCTATATTACTCCCATTCCCGAAATCAGTTCCGTCTTCCCCCAAAAACAAATAACGACTAAGGAGATTCAGTTCTCATGATCAAACTTGGCATCAATGGCTTCGGACGCATTGGCCGGATGGTCTTCCGCGCCGCAGTTGAAAACTTCGCCAACGACATCGAGGTTGTCGGCATCAACGATCTGCTGGAGCCGGATTATCTGGCGTACATGCTGAAGTATGACAGCGTCCATGGCATCTTCAATCATGACATCAAGGTCGATGGCACCAACATGTATGTCGACGGCAAGAAGATCCGCCTGACCGCCGAGAAGGATCCCGCGATGCTGAAGTGGGACGAGGTCGGGGCCGATGTCGTGGTCGAGTCCACCGGACTGTTCCTGACCGACGAGAAGGCGCGCGCCCACATCGCCGCCGGTGCCAAGAAGGTCATCATGAGCGCTCCGTCCAAGGACGCCACCCCGATGTTCGTCTACGGCGTCAACGACAAGTCCTATGCCGGGCAGGACATCATCTCCAACGCGTCCTGCACCACCAACTGCCTGGCTCCGCTGAGCAAGGTCCTGAACGACAAGTTCGGCATCAAGCGCGGTCTGATGACCACCATCCACGCCGCCACCGCCACCCAGAAGACCGTCGACGGCCCGTCCAAGAAGGACTGGCGCGGCGGCCGCGGCATCCTGGAGAACATGATCCCGTCCTCCACCGGCGCCGCCAAGGCCGTGGGCAAGGTCCTGCCGGAACTCAACGGCAAGCTGACCGGCATGTCGGTGCGTGTCCCCACCTCCGATGTCTCCTTTGTCGATCTGACCTGCGAGCTGAACACCGAGTGCACCTACGAGGAAATCTGCGCCGCGATGAAGGCCGCCTCCGAGGGCGAGCTCAAGGGCATCCTGGGATACACCGAGGACGCCGTCGTCTCCACCGACTTCCGTGGTTGCGCCAAGACCTCCATCTTCGACGCCAAGGCCGGCATCCAGCTGGACAAGACCTTTGTCAAGGTCTGCTCCTGGTATGACAACGAGTGGGGCTACTCCAACAAGGTCCTCGAGATGGCGCGTGTCATCAGCAAGTAATCCGGTGGCAATCTGACTAGCCGGAGCTATGCGGCAATATGAAATCCCGCCATTGCGCCTGAGTGCGCAGTGGCGGGATTTCTTTGGTTGCGCCGGAAACGGCGGCACGGGCGCGGGTGGGGACACCATCGCGCCGTTTCTTTTTCAGATCAGGGGATGTAAAGCAGCTGTCCGTGGAAGCCGATCATGTGGGTGATGTGCATCATGCCATGGCTCATGGCGTGGCCGCTTTGCGTCCCGACGTGTCCGTCGCCCATCAGCGTGTTCGCCATGCTGTTGTGGTTCAAGCCGATGCCGGCCACGCCCCCGCCGTACCAGTGCCTGACGAACATCCAATATCCGCGCTTCGGATTCCTGCCGTCGGCGAAGTCCGGAGCGCACTGGCCGTCGCCGAACGCGACGAATGCCGAGGCGGCCATCGTGGCCAATGTGGCGGCGGCATGGGTGGGGCGGCAGTTCTTGTTTGCAAATCTCATTTTCCGCAGGCTGACGAATGCATGGCGGCGTGGTGACTGGCGCATTGAGGCGGCTGGCGGCATGTGTCCGGCAGTGGCGACGGCTCGAAGTAGACCACTTCCCGCAGCAGCTCCTCGCGTTTTTGGGGGAATTGCCAGAAAAGATCAAGGCACTGTGACAGGATCTTGTTGAAATCAAAGGCGATATAGTGGACGTTGTCGATGAATTCCACGTCGGTGGGGATGTTGCAGTGGCTCACGATCTGGAGGTCGCGTCCGCAGACTATCCCGCGCTTTGCCAATACGCGCATCACCAGCGGCAGGAAGTTGTGGTTGGTGACGATCAGCCCGTCGGGATGCCGCTTCAGATTGTCGCTGAACAGTCCCTCCAGCTGCTGGGAGAAGAAGAGCGAGTCGGTGTGGCGAAGATCCATCGGCAGCAGCCATTCACTGGGGAAATAAATGTCGCGGTGGCGGCTTATCGTGTCAAGGATCTGCAATTGCGACGGATTGTTCATCGTGTACTGGAAGACCCCTGCGACCCTGCGGCATCCCAGTTTCTCCAGCGTTTCGAGGCAGCGGGAGAACAGCTTGGAATGGTCGGTCGTGCTGTGAATGGAGTTCTGCTGCGGATCGGGGATGCGGTAGTCGAAGCTGATCAGCGGAAAGTCGTCGCGCACTCCGGTGATCTTGAGACGACCGAACGAGATGGCGCCGCAGAGGGTGTGGTTCCTGGCGTCGGTGAGGAAGCGCTCCATCTCCGAAGGCTGGGCGCTTTCCCAAAAACCGACATAGTAGGGCTTGATGATGACCTGGCGGCCATTGCGGGTCAAGCCGCTGCCGGCCTTTATGAACGCCGACCATACCGAGTCCAGTGAAATGCGCTCCGACGACCCGATTGGCAGCAGCAGGGCGCACGCATACAGATTCGGCGGGTTGTCGGAGACGTACATCCCGCTTCCGCCCCGCGATTCCAGAAAACCCTCTTCCTTCAGGATGTTGATGCATTTCTGGAAGGACGCGACGCTGGCGCCAAAGCGGACGAGCAGCTCCTGGCGGCAGGGTAGTTGCGACCCCGCCGGAAACTGGCCGCTCACCAGCATCCGGCGCAATTCTGTGGTGATGGACTTGTATTTCATGGGTCGGAATGGCAGAATTGTTCAGGTCATTTTAGATAATATATGCCTAAATCAAAAAAAACAAATGACGCCAGAAAAAAGGCGGCGGAAACGGAGATGAACGGAGGTTGCTTGTAAAATTTGTCTAATATTGTCATGAATTTTCCGGATTAGGAATTATCTTATGCAGTTTACCGGATTTATCCACATCCAGGATCCGTGAAGCTGTTGATTTTGCGTCAGGATGAGGAATTTCGAGGGAGCGTACCGGGAGTACGTGGCCGGAAAATGACGAAATCATGGCGCAAAAAAGCCACCTTCACGGATTCAGGTTCATCTCAAGGTGCATCAATTGCACACTACTTTAGTTTCATCCGTCCATGGATCAGTCAAAAATCCGTAATATAGCAATCATCGCGCACGTTGACCACGGCAAGACCACGCTGGTGGATCAGCTATTCAAGTACAGCGGCATGTTCCGGGACAACCAGAAGATTCCGGAGTGCATGATGGATTCCAACGACATCGAGCGCGAGCGCGGGATCACCATCACCGCCAAGAATGGCTCCTTCCCATACAAGGACTACACGATCAACATCATCGACACTCCCGGCCACGCCGACTTTGGCGGACAGGTGGAGCGGGTGCTCAAGATGGCGGACGGCGCATTATTGCTGGTGGATGCTCAGGAAGGCCCGATGCCGCAGACCTTCTTCGTGCTCAAGAAGGCGCTGGCGCTGTCGTTGCCAATTGTCGTGGTGATCAACAAGATCGACAAGCCGGCGGCACGGCCGTCCTGGGCAATCGACCAGGTGTTCGATCTCTTCGTGCGGCTCAATGCGCCGGACGAGATCCTGGATTTCCCGGTAGTCTACGCATCCGGGCGCGAGGGCTGGGCGGTCAATGACCTGGCGGACGAGCGCAAGGACATGGAGCCGCTGTGCGAACATATCGTCAGGCACATCCCCGCGCCATCCGGCTCCCCGGATGGTCCGCTGCAGGTGCTCATCTCCACGCTGGACTATTCGCCCTATCTGGGGCGCATCGGCATCGGCAAGATCACCAGCGGGTCGATCAACATCAACGAGGCGACGGTGGTGGCGATGCGCGACGGTACCCTAAAGCCAGCCCGCATCACCCAGATCTTCCGCTTTTCCTCCAACAAGAAGTACCAGGTGGACAGCGCCTCCTGCGGCGACATCGTCGCCATCGCCGGCATGGACGAGGTGACGGTCGGCTGCACCTATACCTCGCCCGACCAGCCGATTCCGCTGCCGCCAATGCCGATTGATCCGCCGACCATTTCGATGAACTTCATCCCGAACGACTCGCCTTTTGCCGGCCGCGAAGGGCAGTTTGTCACCGCCAGCCATCTGCAGAGCCGCCTTTACCGCGAGACGATGTCGGATGTGGCGTTGCAGGTCAGGCCGCTGGAGGTGGGGCAGGGCTTCGAGGTCTCGGGGCGCGGCGAGCTGCATCTGTCGGTGCTCATCGAGCAGATGCGCCGCGAGGGCTACGAGCTGCAGGCCACCCGCCCGCAGGTGATTTTCCATGAGGGTCCGGACGGCCAGAAGCTGGAGCCATACGAGGAGCTCACCATTGATGTCGATGACAGCTATGTCGGGTCGGTCATGGAGAAGCTGGGGCAGCGCAAGGGCCGCATTGTCAGCATGGACGCCAATAATGGCATGACCCGCCTGGTCTACACCATCCCCACCCGCGGCCTGCTGGGCTATCGTTCGGAGTTCATGACCGATACCAAGGGGCTGGGGGTGATGAACTACATCTTCTCCGGATACGAGCCCTACGCCGGCGAGATCCGCTACCGGATCCACGGCGCGATGGTTTCGATGGTCTCCGGCGAATCCGTCGCCTATGCGCTCTTCAATCTGCAGGAGCGCGGGCGGCTTTTCATCGGTCCCGGAGTGCAGGTCTATGAAGGCGAGATCATCGGCGACAACTCCCGCGAGGGCGACATGACCGTCAATCCCTGCAAAGGCAAGAAGCTCACCAACATGCGGGCTTCCGGATCGGACGAGAACATCATCCTCACCCCGCCGGTCAATATGTCGCTGGAGGACTGCATCGCCTACATCAATGACGACGAGCTCATGGAGGTGACCCCCAAGTCGATCCGCCTGCGCAAGGTCAGCATGCGCCGCGGCGGCTTCACCGCGCCGCAGTAGCGTCACTGCCACCCCTTTTTGTCTGAGGCCATCTGGAGTCACGCGTGCCATCCGTGCCGAAAATCATCCTCCTGGCGCCGGCCGGCGGCCGGGAGGCGCTGTCCGCCGCCATCGCCAATGGCGCCAATGCCGTTTATTTCGGCGTCGGGCGCATGAATATGCGGTCGCACGCGGCGGTGAATTTTGCCGAGGACGACCTGCCATGGGTCGTGGACGAGTGCCACCGGCATGGGGTGCTGGCGTGGCTCACAGTCAATATCATCGCCTACGATTGTGAATTGGACGCAATCGGCGCATTGCTTCGCCGTGCCAAATCCGCGGGTGTCGACGCGATTGTCGCCGCAGATCTGGCGGTCATGGCGATGGCGCGGGAGATTGGGCTGCCGGTGCATGTGTCGGTCCAGGCCAATATCTCCAATTGGCGCAGCGTGCAGTTTTTTTCGCGCTACGCGGAGGTGGTGGTCGCCGCCCGGGAATTGAGCCTGGAGCAGCTTGGGCAACTCCACGACAACATCGTCGCGCATGATCTGCGCGGGCCGCGGGGCGAGCTGATGCGGCTGGAGGCATTTGTCCACGGCGCGTTGTGCATTGGCCTGTCCGGACGGTGCGGGATGAGCCTGTGTGAATACAACACCAGCAGCAACCGGGGCTGCTGCTACCAGCCATGCCGTCGCGAATATCTGGTGCGTGACGCCGAGACGGGGCACGAGTTCCGCATCGACCACCAGTACATCATGTCGCCGCGGGACCTGTGCACCATTGCCATGTTGCCGCAGTTGCTTGACGCCGGGGTGTCCGTACTCAAGATCGAGGGCCGCGGCCGGTCGGCGGATTATGTCGCCGCCGCCACCCGGTGTTACCGTGAGGCGCTGGAGCTATGGCAATTGGGCAAATCGCCCGCCGCGGAGCAGCTTGAAGGCTGGCGGCAGGCGCTGCTAGGCGTCTTCAACCGTCGCTTCTGGGAAGGCGGATACTACCTCGGCGTGGATGCCGCGGTGTGGGCCGGCACCCGCGACAACCAGGCGATCATCCGCAAGGAATTCCTCGGGGTGATAACCCACTATTATGCCCGCCCCAAGGTGGCGGAGGTGGCGCTGCAATCCGGGAATCTGCGTCCCGGACAGCGGATATTGGTCACCGGACCGACCACCGGCGCCGTCGAATACGAGGTGCCGTCGTTGCAGAAGGATGGCGTGGAGTTGGATTTTGCCGGAATCGGCACTGCGGTGACCTTCCCCATCCCCGTCAAACTGCGGGTCAATGACAAGGTATTTGCGCTGAAAAGCCGTCCCTGAGCTGGGCAAGGGGGCGCATTGCGTCATTTCAGCAGCAGCTGCAATGCGCCGATGAGCAGTCCGAGGATATACCCCATGACTTGGATGGCGCCCAGGTGCTGGGCGGCAATGCCGTTGATCATCCCGTGGAATTGGCGGATATCCTGCCTTTTCACCGCCTCGGAGATGCGTTCGGAGAGCCGCAATTTGGCGAGCAGCTGATCCTTGCCGTAGCCGCGGATGAGCTGTTCCAGTTCGGGCTTGACCTCCGGCAGGAATTTGTCCTTCACCCAGTTCCATAGATTGTCCGAGCCAATGACCTCCTGAGCCATCCGGGGAAGTTGCGAAGACAGGTAGTCGCGCAGCCATTGGCGGAATTTTGCCTTCATCGCCTCGATGAATCTGCCGATTTTTGCGGCGGCTTCCGGCGACCGCATCCAGTCGCCAAGTTGCTGGACCTGATACCTGAGCTCATCGCGCAGCATCTGCTCGGTGTGTTCTTCCGACAGCCGTCCGGCCAGCCGTGACTCGATGTCGGTCCAGTTGATAAAGGACACCAGCCCATCCGATAATTTCCTGGCGGCAACGGCTGGCAGCTTTGATTCCAGGAAGCTGTAGCTCATCTGGCGCACCTCGCTTTTCATCATGGCTGTGAACTCCGGCACATGGCGCTTCAGGCCGTCGATGATGCGTCCGGCAATGAAGGCGCGGCTTTCCTCGCGTTGCATGTATGGCTCGACCTCGTCCTCCCAGAAGGCGGTGGCGCGCTCCGCGGTCAGCATGGCATCCATGACGGAGGTCAGGGACTCCTCGATCCGCGGAGCCACGTAGTCGATGACGGCATCGCTGTGGGCCCGCATCAGCTTGGTGACGCTCTTGCGGATCTGGTCCACGATTTCCGGCTTCTGGATTATCTCCATCACATTGCCGCAGAGGTCATCCGCGATTTTCCTGGGATCAAGCAGCTTCTCTTCGGCGATGCTGCCCAGCTGCGCGCCGATCCTGTCCTTGTTCTTGGACACCAGCCCCTGCTTCCAGTAGCCGAGGGTGATGAGGCTGAGCGGATGCCAGGCGCTGCGCTCGTATGGCTTGAAGAGCATCTCGATGGCGATCCAGTTGGTGATGTACCCCACCGCCGCCGACAGCAGTACGCTATTGACCGCACCCCACCATGGCGGCAATGTCACCCCGAATCGCGGCAGGATGATGCCGAGGGGCAGCAGCCCGAATACCGTCAGCAGGCTGACCGGAAAACAGAACAGCTCCAGCGCGGCGAACACCCGCATCTCCAGGCTCGACTTTGGATTGAATGCCATCGACCACCGGGCGTGGAAATCCCCCCAGGCGTTTCTCAGGAAGCCGTTGACGCCCGTCTTCACCAGAATCGCCGGACGCCGGATGCACAACCAGACCAATGAACCGATGACAGAGGCACAGACGCCGATGGCTATTGTGGCGATGACGCCATGGGAATTAAGGTCCAGCATGATAATTATGAATGCGGAAGGCTGAAGTTACACTGGCAAATGGCCGAGGCTCCACCTGCAAGGGGAGGTGGCGCGCCAGCGCCGGAGGGGTTGGCGTGGGTCTTGACGTGCGTCCATGCATAGTTGCAAGAACGCGCTTTGTTGTAATAACATAATTGTCCAAGGGCGAGACGCCCTTGCTACCCCCGGGGGAGGCTGGGGAGCCGATGGTTTGGCGTGGGTCTTGACGTGCGCCCATGCATGGCGTTGAACGACCGCGCTCACGTTTTCACGACAAGAAAAGCCTCCCCTGCAAGGGGAGGTGGCGCGCCAGCGCCGGAGGGGTTGGCGTGGGTCTTGACGTGCGTCCATGCATAGTTGCAAGAACGCGCTTTGTTGTAATAACATAATTGTCCAAGGGCGAGACGCCCTTGCTACCCCCGGGGGAGGCTGGGGAGCCGATGGTTTGGCGTGGGTCTTGACGTGCGCCCATGCATGGCGTTGAACGACCGCGCTCACGTTTTCACGACAAGAAAAGCCTCCCCTGCAAGGGGAGGTGGCGCGACAGCGCCGGAGGGGTTGGCGTGGGTCTTGACGTACCGTGGTGCGTAATTTACAATAACGCGCCATGTTGTAACGACTCATGCACCGGCCAAGTTCACTCATGCGGTTAATCCCTGCGCCGCCTGTCGGCATATGCCCATTGCCAATTATCCAAGGGCGAGACGCCCTTGCTACCCCCCGGGGGGAGGCAGTGGGGCTTCGGCGGCACCTCCCCTTGCAGTGGGATGCGTCGACATTTGCGAATCCATCTCCCGCTTCTGCTCCAGTGGCCGCTGCTCCGATTGCGACTGCGCCACCTGGATGAGTGCGGTGACATCCTCTTTGACATCAGCTCCCCCACGTTTTCGCCGCCCTCAACTACCCTCTGGTTTTTCCTCTCTCTAGCGCAGGGTCTTGCGGATGACGACCCGGGCTGAGGCCACGATCTGGCAAAGCCGGATCCTCCAGGTTTGCAAGAGCCGGTCCAGCTCGAGGTGTGGATTGGCAAGGAAGGCCTTGAGGTCGGCCATGGTGCTGTTGCGGAGGAATTGCCGCAGTCGATCAATGCCGTCGCGGTCGTTCAGGATGTTGATGACCATGATCTCATGGCATAGCTGGAGACGATTCCCGAGCACCGCCGCCGTTGTGTCGCACACCGCCTTCACCTGTCGATCGGACTGGTCGTCATCGCGATTGTACAGGAACAGCACCTTCGTGCCTTGACGCTGGAGCTGCCGCAACGGCGGCGGCAGACTATACAGCGCATTGCCGCGATGCACATAGATCACCAACGACGCCTCCGACAGGATTCGGCTGGCGATGCCGTCATCATCGTCGCATGCGTCAAATCCCGGAGTGTCCACCAGCGTCAGCTTCCGCAACAGGTCGTTCCGGCAGACCACCTCGATGCATTCCCCGCGGCCACAGCCGGCTTCGCCCGACAACAGTTGCGCCATCGGCATCGTGCGGGTGGTGCGTCCGACCCCATCACCGGATACCACCCGCACCGACTCCGATTCGCCATAGCAGTACCGCACACAACAGCGGGTCGTGCTCAAACCATTGCCGGTCCGCGCATATTTGCCGCCTAGTAGCTGGTTGATCAGCGCCGACTTCCCCTCCTGGAACTTTCCCGTCAACACGATCAACGGCCGGATACTGACACCGCTGGCATTCATGACAGCTGCAATTCCCTCGTCACCAGCGACTCGAACTCCTGCACTTCCTTGCGAATCGGTTCAATCTGCTCCGTGCGAATCCGGCGGTTCTCCGCCGCGATGGCCTCGCGCTCCGATTGCGCCTTGCGGAATTGCTTCAGTGCCGGCTT
Source organism: uncultured Lentisphaeria bacterium (assembly GCA_934661755.1). Lineage (GTDB taxonomy): Bacteria > Verrucomicrobiota > Lentisphaeria > Oligosphaerales > Oligosphaeraceae > CAKUJM01. Next base: position 28,822 of record CAKUJM010000035.1, read on the forward strand.
AACCTGCTCCTCCTCGTAGCGAGTAAGTACGACTTTTGACGCTTCGGAAATCAATGCATCGAATTTGTCCCACATCTCGACAAATGGCGGAGCCATTCGTTTTTGATTCTCTGGATCTTTGGCATATCCTGACAGTATATCACCTGTACTTCCCTCTAGTTTTTTAGCCGCCTTTTCGATGCCCTCTTTTTCTTTCCTTGTAGTAGGTTGTGGCACTAGTGATGATAGTGCATCTTGTACAAACCATCTAGATGGACTGATAAGGAAGTTAAATGCTTCCTTACATCCATTAAAAATACTCCTAATACGACCCGGCATCATCTTTTCTACCATGCCTTTGGTAGCTCCGTGATTTACTAAATCATTCCTCATGCCCTCTATGAACGTAAAGAACTTTTCACCGGATGGGAGAACTGGCTTTAACCCCTTGAAGTCCGCATCATTGTCAATTTCTTTTGCCCAGCATTCATTTATCTCCTCCAGTAAATTACGCACATTTTCCAAATTCTTTTTCCATGATGACGACTGTCCATACATAGTGTTTGCTGATTAAATCATAACATGTTTTATTCTACTTGAATAACAAGTAATATATGCTATATTATGTGCTGGA
>CAKUJM010000036.1 GCA_934661755.1 uncultured Lentisphaeria bacterium
ATGGAGCGGGCGAACGGATTCGAACCGTCGACAGCTACCTTGGCAAGGTAGCGCTCTACCAACTGAGCTACGCCCGCGTCAAAGATGGAGATGGAGCGGGCGAACGGATTCGAACCGTCGACAGCTACCTTGGCAAGGTAGCGCTCTACCAACTGAGCTACGCCCGCGTCAAAGATGGAGATGGAGCGGGCGAACGGATTCGAACCGTCGACAGCTACCTTGGCAAGGTAGCGCTCTACCAACTGAGCTACGCCCGCAACTCAATCATCCGGAAAACGCGCTTAAGATATTGCATGAATCCGTTTTTTCAAGCGGCATGCGGGTGGTTGGCCGCTTTTTTTTACCCTGAAGGCCGTGAAGTCGGCGCTTTTGCGCCATGATTTCGTCATTTTTCGGTCACAGGCCCCCGTCGTCGCCTTAAAATTCCTCATTCTGACGCAAAATCGCCTGGCTTCACGAATCCGGCTTTGCCAAAAATGCGTGATGACGGCCGACGCCAGCGTTTTTGGGGGGCGGCGCATTTGCGTAGGCGAAGTTGGAAAATTCCTTTTTCTGCATTATTTTAGGCGTCATTCTTTGACGTACCGGCGTGCCGCATCCGGCAATGCACTTGCTGCAGCGTTGCGCGGCCGGGGGATGCAAGGCAAATTGCAGGCGGCGCCCGGATGGCGTCGCGGCCACAAAAAAAAACAGCTTCACGGATTCACGGCAGATGGCGCAAATCTCAATCATTATCCCATGCTACAATTGCGGGAAGACGATTTTGAAGTGCCTGGAGTCCGTCAAGAGGCAGAGCTGCCGGGATTTCGAGCTGATTGCTGTCGATGACGCCTCGCAGGACGATACGGTGGCGCGGTTGCAGGCATTTCTGCATGACAACCCCGAGGTGGCGGCGAAAATCCTGCGTCATGAGAGAAACCATGGGGTGTCGAAAACCCGAAACGACGGCCTGGCGGCGGCGGAGGGGGCGTTTGTCGCCTTTCTGGATGCCGACGATGAACTCGACGAGGCCTTTTGCGCGGTGATGACGCGGACCGCAGCCGAAGAAGATGCGGATATGGTCTGCGGAAATATCCAGGTCCACACTCTGAAGGGCGCATGCCGTCGCCAGGTCCGCGGGCGGTCGGGGGCGTCGCGCATTGTCATCACGCCCGGCGACGGGCGGCAGCTGTTCCGGGCGCTGCCCTATTTTGACTCGTCCTGTGCAAAGATATTCCGCCGGTCCGTGCTGCTGCGGTGCGGCATTGCGTTCAACAACGGCTTGAGATATGCGGAGGACACCCTGTTTTCCTGCAGCGTCGCCCTGAATGCAAGGCGGATAGTGCTGCTGCCCGGATATTGCGGCTACCATTACCTGCTCAATGACAATTCGTGCAGTGTCTGCATTGATCCCCAGGGACGGCTTGATTCCCTGAAGGATTTTCTTGTGGAGCTGGAGCGGAGGACTCCGGAAACGGCGCGGCGGATTCTTCTCCGGAAATCCCTGGAGTATGTCTGGACGATAAAGAAATATGGCGGCGACCGGAAGCGGTCCATGCTGGACGCCGCCCGGAAGGACGGGCAGCTCTTTTCGATCCTGGACGACTCCATTCGCCGGTTTGGCGGCTTCAAGCACCGGATGGTGTGGCGTTTTCTGCGCCGTGGAGTCGGCGCCGCGTTGAAGTTCTGGTAGGATGATCCCACCCCCTCGGCACTGCCGATGACGGCGGCGCGATGCAAAAAAAAAACTGGAATGACGCGCCGGATGGAGGGCGTGCAAACGACGGCAGGCGGCCTCAAGGCGACCAACAGGACATGAGCATCCACAACTTTCTGGTGAAAACGGCGATTCAGATGGCGAACCTCCCAGGCGAGTTGCTTTCGCCGTCAAGCTGCCTGTATGTCGCAGGCGACCTGCATCCCAATGGCTTTGCCTTGGATTTCTACAACCATAACCTGGGCGACGACTTGAACATCCCGCTGGTGGCGTACCTCTCCGGGAAGAAGGCCATACCCTTCCGGTACTCCCTTGTCGGAAAGGGGCGGGACCTGCATCTCGTCATCGGATCGATTCTGGAGGCCTGGAGCTGCGGAAATGCAATCGTCTGGGGCGCGGGGCTGATGAATCCGCTGTCGAAGCCGCTGCCGCATCCCAAGGCGATATACGCGGTCCGCGGGCGGCTGACGCGGAACGAATTGATGAAGCAGGGCATTGCCTGTCCGGAGGTCTATGGCGACCCCGCCATCCTGCTCCCATATTTGTACAATCCAGAGTCACCGGACTCCCCCGGCGACGGACGCGTCGCCCTGGTGCCGCATGTCTCCGAAACCGGCCATCCGTTTGTCCAGCAATGGCGGAGCCAGGGAGGGATCGTCCTGGACCTTAAGAATTACGGTGACTGGAAAGGCTTTGTGCGAATGCTCAAATCCTGCCGAAGCATCCTTTCCAGCAGCCTGCATGGGCTGATTCTGGCCGACGCCTATGGCATCCCCTCCCGGAGAATCATCCTCGGGGAACATCTCGGCCATTTTAAATTCCAGGACTATTATTCCGCATTCCGGGAAAAAACACCTCCTCCGCTGTCTCCGGAGGAGGTGCGCCATTGCCCTGAGGCTGAGCTTCATCGTAAAATCAGCGAATGCTGGCAGGAAATTCCCGGTGAAATACGCCGGGATCTCCTGAAAAGCTGCCCCTTTCTGAGGGCGGAGCTGCGGTAGCGGCGGAGGTCATCCGCAATCATTGCCGCTCATTGTCCGCCCAGCCTGGCGACAATTTCGGCGAAGGCCTTCCCGGTGGCGGTCTTGGCGATGCTGTAGGCGAAGGGCTTTCCGCTGTCACCGCATTGGCAAATCGCCGGGTCGATGGGTATTTTCCCCAGGAAGGGCACGCCGTACTGGCTGGCCAGCTGTTCGCCGGCGCCGGAGGAGAAGATCTCGGTGACCTCTCCGCAATGCGGGCAGGCGAAGCCGCTCATGTTTTCCACGATTCCCAGCACCGGGAAGTTCAGCTGACGCAGGAAATCCAACGACTTGCTCACATCGCTGGCCGCCACTTGCTGCGGGGTGGTCACCACCACCGCGCCGTCGGCCTGCGGAAGCATCTGGCAAACGGTGAGCGGCTCGTCGCCGGTTCCCGGAGGCGCATCGATGACCAGATAGTCCAGATCGCCCCATTTGACCTCCGCCAGAAATTGCCGGATGACATTGTATTTGAGCGCGCCCCGCCAGATGACTGCATGGTCGGGCGAGGGCAGGGTGAAGCCGATCGACATCACCTTGAGCGCACCCTTCTCAACCGGGAGGATCCACTCCCCTTCGCCCATGAGCTGCTCGCCTTCAAGCTGGAGCATCTTCGGGACGCTGGGGCCATGGAAATCGACATCCATGATGCCGGTGCCGTATCCCTCCAGGGCCAGGCTGGTTGCCAAATTGACCGCGACCGTGCTCTTGCCGACGCCGCCCTTGCCGGACATGACGAGGATGATATGCTTGATGCGGGAGAGGTTCTCGTGGAGCCGCTGCTCGTCCTGGGCGCATGCCCCTCCGCATTCACTGCAGCTTTTGCCGCTCGGGCAGCCGCCTTGTTTCTTTTCTTCAGCCATGATTGATCGATTCTCCTCCCGGGCGGTGCCGGACGCGCCGCCCATTCATCAGTGTTGTCTTCTCATCGACGACGATGGAATGCCGTCAAGATCACGGTATTTGGCCACGGTCCGGCGTTCCACCGGCAGGCCGGATTTTTTCAGATTGTCGGAGATCGCCTGGTCGGAAAGCGGCGCGGCGGGATCTTCCTGGGCGACCATCTCCTTGATTCGCTCCCGCACCATCAGGCTGGAGATGCTCTCGCCGCTTTGCTCATTGCGGTAGCCGCCGCCGAAGAAGCTCCGGAATGGCCGCAGCCCCCATGGCGTCCGGAGGTACTTGTTGGAGGTGGCGCGGCTGATGGTGCCCTCTGAAAGCTGCAACTTGTCGGCCACCATGGCGAGGGTGAGCGGCCGCATGTCACGGTCGCTGCCGCTTTCAAACCACCGGTGCTGCACCCGGACGATTTCCGCGGCCACCCGCTTGACGGTCTTCTGGCGGCTGTCAATGGCGCCGATGAGCTGCGAGGCGCTGGCGATATTCTCGTTGAGGTATTTGCGGGTCGCGGAGTCGGTCTGCGGATCGCAGGCCATGCGGACATAAAAGGCGTCCAGGGCCAGCAGCGGGACGTTGTCGCCGTTCATCCGCACCGTCCAATTGCCGTTTTCGGGGTCCTTTTCGACATAGACATCCGGGGAGACGGCGGGGGCGGCGTCGAATGACAGCGACCATCCCGGATTGGGATTGAGGCGCTTTAGCCGCGCGATCGCCGCGGTGGTCTCATCGATGTCCGCGTCGATGTCCCGGGCGATCTGGGGGATGCGGTTCCTGGCCAGGTCCTCGAGATGGCGGTCGGCGATATCCCATTCCAGGGATCCGGTCAGGCGCATCTGACGCAACTGCAATAGCAGGCATTCGCGCAGGTCGCGGGCGCCGATTCCCGGCGGATACAGGCTCTGGATGACCTTGACGGCACGGCGGATCTGGTCTTCCGGGACCTTGAAAATCGCGGCCAGCTCATGGTCGGTTTCCGCAAGGTAGCCGCGCGAATCGACTTCGCCGCACAGGTCATGGCAGAGCCGGGCGAATTGCGGCGGCTTGAGCGCGGAGTCATCCAGCTGGTTTTCCAGCTGGATGCGCAGGGGCGGGGCGGTGCTGAAGGAGTCGAAGAGGTATTGCCGGTGCTCCTCGGCGTCGGCGTCGCGGCAGCGGCCATCGTGGGCGCATATTTCATCACGGCTCAATTTGGTGCCGTCGGCGGCCTGGCCGCTGGCATCCCGCCGTCGGTCGAAGGGCGCGATATTCTCAACCACATTGGCCAGCAAGTCGCCGTCATATTCGCGCAGGTCGCCATCCCATTCGCGTTCCCGCCCCGCCGGGCCATCCGCCGGAGCATCGGCTTGCGGCTGGTCTCCCGGAACCATCTGGGCGCTTTGGACCTCCAGCAGCGTGGGGTTGATCTGAAGCTGCTGGTTCACCAGATGCTGCAATTCCATCGCGGGGGCCTGGAGGACCTCCAGCCCCTGCAGCTGCATCGGGGTGATCTGCTGTTCGAGGCGCTGTGAAGGTGCAATGGATTGGGACAGTTGCAGCGCCATCAGCTCAGCTGTCCAGACGGATCTGCAGGCCGGTGAGATAATGCCCTTCCGGGAATGCGGGGGATTGCGGATGATCAGGCGCCTGGCTGAAGGAGCGCACGATGCGGGCGCTGCGGTCGGCGTCCGTGAGGGCCTCGGCAATGATGGTGCGGAAGAACTCCGGCGTCATTGCTCCGGAACAGGAGAAGGTCAGCAATGTCCCGTGCGGCCGCAGCAGCTTGCAGGCGAGCAAGTTGATATCCTTGTACCCATGGGCGGCCTTGAGCAGCTGCGCCTTGGTGGCGGCAAATTTCGGCGGATCAAGCACAATGACGTCAAAGGAGCGGCGCTGATCCCGGAATTTGCGCAGCATGGTGAACATGTCCGCCTTGATGAATTCCAGGTTCGGGGCATCCGCCATGCCGTTGAGGGCGGCATTGGCCTGCGCCAGCGCAATGGCCTCCTTGGCGCCATCCAGGAAGCATACGGCTTTGGCGCCGGCGCGCGCGGCCCGCAGCCCGAAGGCGCCGGAATAGCAACAGCAATCCAGCACCTCGGCGCCGGGGGCCAGCGCATCGATGGCCAGGCGGTTTTCGCGCTGATCGAGATAGAAGCCGGTCTTATGGCCGCCGGGCAGGTCCATGCGCAGCGCAAGGCCATCCTCGGCGATGGCCAGATCATCCGGCGGGGGCGCACCCCAAAGCAGGCCGTCATGCAGGGGCAGACCCTCGCGTTTGCGCGAATCGGCATCCGATCGCTCGTAGATGCCCTTGATGCCGGGCAGCGACGAAAGCTTCTCCACGATCTGCCTTTTCCAGTGCTCCGCTCCCGCGCCGAGGAACTCGCAGCTAAGGTAGCCGCCATAATGATCGACGACCAGCGCCGGCAGTCCGTCGGCTTCGCCATGGATCAGACGGCAGCAGCGGTCCGGCCACAGCCCCAGCGCGACGCGGTAGGCGACGGCGTCATCGATGCGCCGCGAAAAAAAATCGCCGTCGATGGACTCGGCGGGATCGAAGCTCCATGCCCGCGCCCGGATCTGCGATGATGGCGAGTATGCGGCAGTGGCCAGCCACGCGTTGTCGCTGCCGCGGACCACCACGGTCTCGCCTGGCTGGGGGTCGCCGATCACCTTGCCGACCGCTCCGGAGAAAATCCACGGATGACGGCGCCTCAACGAGGCCTCGCGCCCCGGCAGAAGGAAAATCTGCTTGAAGATGCTCATGACGCGCCCAATGCCTCCAATAGCTCGCGCGATTCGATGGCGCGGGTGCCGACGTATCCCACGACGATCCCCGCGGCATGGTTGGCGATCTCCGCCGCTTCCTGCGGTGAGGTCCCCGCCGCCAGCGCCATGGTCATGGTCGCCATGACGGTGTCGCCGGCCCCGGAGACATCGAATACGCGCTGGGCACGGGTGGGGATGTGGACCGGCACGGACAATTGCGGCGTGAACAGCGCCATGCCTTCGGCACCCAGCGTGATCAGCAGCAGTTCGCAGCGCCAGCGCCGCAGCAGTTCCCGGCCGACCGCCATCAGCGGCTGGTCGCGCACCGGGTCGCCGATGCCGCGTTCGTATGGCATCCCCGCCAGGGCGAAGGCCTCGGCGCGATTGGGAGTCATCAGACGGATGCCGTCAAGGTCGAAGGCGTGGGCGGGATGGGGATCCAGGGCGACGAAGATGCCGTTCCGCCGTGCCAGGTCCACTGCCGATTGCATGAACTGGCGGGTGAAAAGCCCCTTGGCATAGTCCTCCATGATCAGGGCGCTGCACCGCTGCGTCTTCAACAGCACCGACAGCCGATCCAGAATCTCTCCGCGCATGGCGTCGGTGATGGTCTGCGGATCCTCGCGGTCGATGCGCACAACCTGCTGGGATCCCGCCAGTACCCGGGTCTTGACTGTCGTCGGCACCGCCCGCTCCTCCAGTATCCGTGCCGCATCCACGCCGGCGTCGCTTAGCAGCTGGCGCAGACGCGCCCCGTCCTGGTCGGCGCCGACAACGCCGAAGGCCGCCGCCTGTGCGCCCAGCGACAATACATTCCTGGCGACATTGGCCGCTCCGCCGGGGACGCAATTCTCGTGCTCGACCAGAACCACCGGCACCGGCGCCTCCTGCGAGATGCGGGTCGCCCGCCCCCAGGTATAGCGGTCGAGCATCAAGTCCCCCAGCACCGCCAGGCGGTAGCGCGGAAAGTCTTCAACGATTTTTGCCAGCGGGGTCATTGTGGGGATGTTGGCTGTTTGTCCTCTTGGGGGGATGCAATCCGGATGCCGAGCTCCTCGAGTTGCCTGGGATCGACGTCGCTGGGGGAGTCGGTCATCAGGCAGGCGGCCTTTGCCGTCTTGGGGAAGGCGATGGTGTCGCGGATGGACTTCATGCCGGTGACCAGCATCACCAGTCGATCGAAGCCCAGGGCCAGCCCGCCGTGGGGCGGCGCGCCGAAGGAGAAGGCGTCAAGCAGATGCCCGAACCGCCGCCGGGCGGACTGGTCGGAAATGCCCAGGGTCTTGAACATGAGCGCCTGCAGCTGCGGTTCATGGATGCGGATGGAGCCGCCGCCGGCCTCGCAGCCATTGAGGATGACATCATAGGCGCGGGCGCGGACCTTCCCCGGATCGCTTTCAAGCAGCGGCAGATCCTCGTCCATCGGCCGGGTGAAGGGATGGTGCTCGGCCACCCAGCGCTGTTCATTGTAATCCCAGTCGAAGAGCGGGAATTCCGTGATCCAGAGGAAATTGAAGCAATTGTCCGGAATCAGCTTGTGGGCCTCGGCGATGTCCAGCCGCACGCGCCCGAGGGCGGTGCACGCGGTCCGGAAGGAACGGTCGGCAACCAGCAGCAGCAGATCGCCGGGCACGGCCTCAAGCTCCGCCTTCAAGGCGGCGGCCTCGTCTCCGGTGAGGAATTTGGCCGCCGGGCCGGCAAGCGCGCCGTCGGGCTCGACCTTGAGCCAGACCAGCCCCTGGGCGCCCATCAATTTTGCCGACTCGGCCAGGCCGTCCAGGGCCTTGCGGCTGGTGGCCGCGGCCAGGCCGCTGGCGTTGAGGGCGCTGATCGTGCCGTGGTCGGCAATCGCCGCCGCAAAGGGCTTGAAGACGCTGCTGCCGAACAGCGCCGTGACATTGTGCATCAGCAAGCCGAAACGCGTATCCGGCTTGTCCGAACCATAGCGGGTCATGGCGTCATGCCAGGTCATGCGGGGGAAGGGCACGGGGATGTCGATGCCCTTGATCGCCTTCATCATCGCCGACAGGATCTTCTCGGTGACCTCCTGGACATCCTTCTCCTCCACAAAGCTCATCTCCAAGTCGACCTGGGTGAACTCCGGCTGGCGGTCGGCGCGCAGATCCTCGTCGCGGAAGCACCGCGCAATCTGGAAATACTTCTCGACGCCGCCGACCATCAGCAACTGCTTGTATTGCTGGGGCGACTGCGGCAGGGCGTAGAAACTGCCGGGGCGCATCCGCGACGGCACCAGGTAGTCGCGGGCGCCCTCCGGCGTGGACTTGGTCAGAATCGGCGTCTCGACTTCAATGAAGCCCTCGCGGTCGAGCACGTCGCGCATCACCTTGGCCATCTTGTGGCGCAACTTGAGGGTGGTGAGCAGCCCGCTGCGGCGCATGTCCAAATAGCGGTACTTGAGCTTCATGTCATCCGAGGCCGCCGGGTCCTCCAGATTGTACGGCATCGGCGCGGCCTGGTTCAGGATGGACAGCCTGCACACCTCGACCTCGATTGCACCGGTGGCGCGACGGCTGTTGACCATGTTTTCCGGGCGCGGTGACACCGTCCCCTCCACCGCGATCACCCACTCTTCGCGAACCGCCTTGGCGCATTCATACAGCTCCGGACGCTTCACCGGATCGATGAACAGCTGGGTGATGCCCTCGCGGTCGCGCAGATCGATGAAGAGCAGTCCGCCGAGATTGCGGCAGGAATTGACCCAGCCGCATAGCGCGACCTGCTTGCCGGCGCTGGCCAGGCCGAGTTCGTTGCAATTGTGGGTGCGATGGAATGACATTGACGTGGTATACCCTTTTTGGACCCGTCGGGCGACAGGCTGGAAAAACTCCGCCGGGGCGCACAGAGTGCGCTTGCCGGCGCAACGCGAAATATAAGCCTTCAAACAGCGGCAACAGGACCGGCGGGGGCAATAATCGCCGGTCCCGTCCGGATTCCTACGCCCCCGCCAGCTTCTGGGAGAGCGAGGACAGCTCCTGGCGGAAGGCCTCGCATTCCGCCATCTTCTTCTCTATCACCTCAATGGAATGCATGACCGTCGGGTGGCTCTTGTTGAAGCCGTCGGCGATGGCCGGCAGCGACTTGTCCGTGAGCTTGCGCGACAGGTACATTGCGACCTGGCGCGGGAGGGTGATCTCCGCCAGGCGGCATTTGCCCTTGATCTCCTGCACCCGTACGTCATAGTGGTGCGCCACGAACTCCATGATCTTGCTGATGGTGAGCTGCGCGATGGCCTCGGTCTCCAGGCGCGCGCCGAGGATCTGGTCGATCTGCTCGCGGGTGATCGCATCCGGAGTGCAGGTTCCGGACATGGATATGTAGGCGCGCAGCGTGATCAGCGAGCTTTCCAGCGCCCGGACGCTGCTGGTGATCCGCATCGCCAGATAGTGGATGGTCGCCTCGGTGAATTTCTGGTCATAGCTGCTCTGCTTCTCGTTGAGGATCGCCTCGCGCATGGTCAGGTCCGGACGGGTGATGTCCACGGTCACGCCCCACTCGAAACGCGAGAGCAGCCGCTTGTTGACATCCGGGATCTCCTGCGGCAGGCGGTCGGAGGTGCACACGATCTGCTTGCGCTCGTCATAGAGCGCATTGAAGGTGTTGAAGAACTCCTCCTGCATGCCCTCCTTCCCGGAAAGGAACTGCACGTCGTCGATCAGCAGCACGTCAACCTTCCGGAAGTGCCGCCGGAAGGCGTTGATCGAGGAATTGCCCTGCTTGTTGGTGAGCGCCTCGACATATTTGTTGACGAATTCCTCGCAGGTGAGGTACTCCACCACGATGTTGCCGTTGTTGTGGCAGAGTTGCCGGGCGATCGCCTGGAGCAGGTGGGTCTTGCCAAGGCCGCTGGGCGCATGCAGGAAAAGCGGATTGTACCGCCGGCCGGGCTCGGCGGCCACCGCGGCACAGGTGGTGTAGGCGAAACGGTTGTTGTCGCCGACGACGAACTCGTCAAAGGTGTAGGCGCGGTTGAGACGTCCCAGCAACGGCTGCTGGGCGCTGCTGGGGCCCGGGATGGCCGCTGACGCCGTCCTGCCCTTCGGAGACGCCGCATGGCGCGCGGCGTCAGCGCTCCCGACGGTGCCGGACTGCCTCCCCCGGCGCGTGGCCTCGCCCTCCGGGGCGGCGTCGCGCTCATGGCACACCAGGTTGTAGCGCACGCCGCTGAGCTGCTCGAGCAACTCCCGGATCATGGCGCCATAACTGCTCAGAAACCAGTCGATGTAGGTGCCGCTGCCATATTCGAGGACGAAATCCTTGCCATCGATCTTCTGCGGGGTGATGGCATTGCCACCGAACCACATGTTGAATTGGCCGTCGCCAAGGCGGCCGCGCAGTATCGCGCAGCACTGCGACCATAGCTCGTTTATTGGATTGGCGGATGATTCGTTGTTCATTTAGACGGGTGGGACAGGGGACGGGTGTTCATTCGTAACAGCGACAAAAATAACGCCATTCCCCGGTTTGGCAAACCGCTTTGCCGAACTTTTATTGACAGGCGCGCTCAATTTGTATTGTAAGTCATTGATTGTTGATTGAAGATGATTTTTTTTGCGCCCATCCGGCGTCCCTGGCACGCTTCTTGCCTGAAAATTGCCCTGAAATGACCGTGCGCCGCCGCCGCGCCATTGGCGGTAAGTCTTTGCATTGAGGCATGGATGCGTCCGGCAATCTACAGGATTTATACAAGTTATCTACAGCCGGTGCGGAGAAAGCCCAAAAATAATTCCGCCTGATAAAAAACAGATGGAATTGCGCCAGCCGGGCGCGGCAATCCGGGGAGGGCTTCGCCAGGCCCCTCTTACAGGTCGCGCATGATCACCTCGCCTGGCCGGGTGGCGACGCCGGGGAAGAGCTTCCTGCCGGGATAGATCGCGGTGTTGATGCCGGTATGCACGCAACTGCCGATGATCGCGCCGAATTTGCTCCGGCCGGTGTCGACCAGCTTGCCGCGGATCATGAACCGCCCGGCGCCGCCGTCATGGCGCATGTTGGCGGTGACGGTGCCGGCGCCAATGGTGGAGTTGCGGTCGATCACCGTGTCCCCGATATAGCAGAGCGGGTCGACCCGCACATACGGCGCCAATAGCGAGTTCTTGATTTCGGCTGCATGGCAGATGCGGCAGTTGTCGCCGATGGCGGTGTTTCCCCGGATATAGCAGTTGGGGCCGATCTTGCAGTTCTTGCCGATGATGACATTGCCCTCGATGAAAACTCCGGGGAGGATCCGGGTGTTTTCGCCGATGATGATGTTGCCATCAAGCACAACGGTGGGGTGGCAGACGCCGGCGCAGTGGCTCTGGGTCAGCGAACCGGTGAGGATGTCATTGAGCTGGAGCAGATCCCATGGGTAGCGCACCTTGAGCCCGCCTTCATATAGCGCGTCGTCCTTCAGCGCCTTGCCATTCTCCAGCGCGGCCACCACGTCGTCGGATGGCCAGAGGTCGCCGGGGAAATCCATGTCGAGCGCCACGTTCTGGAGGCGCTCATGCAGCAGCCGCCCGAAGCTGGAGGTGAGCAAAGGCAGGGAAAGCACATTAAGGTCAAGCGGATTGAGGTCCTTGCTGATGATCTGGATAATGCGCATGCGGTATCTCCTTGCCTTGTACGGCCTTGGTGGTTGAGGAGCCCTGGCGGTGGCTGATGCGGCGCCCCGCAAAGGCCATGGGATTTGCGGGGTGCCGCGACAGGTCGGGGAAATATATCGCGATACCGGTAAAATAACGCCATTTCATGATTTTGGATGCGATGGGGAAAAAATGGCGGCCTTGCGGTTTGCGGCGCGGGCTATATGGGTTACAGTAAGCGGGTCGCGTGCGGGTATTGCGAGCAAGTGGTGTCCCGTGAATCCGTTGAAAAAAAAACAAAAAGGCAATCATCTTTTAAGGAAGACATGACTAAACTTTCCCTCGCCGGCCAGTGGCAGCTGCAAAGCTGTCCGGAAGCCGAAAACCGCGCATCATGCGCAATTTCAATTCCCGGAGACAACTACAGCGCACTGCAGGCGGCAGGGATCATCCCGGATCCGTACTGGCGCGAAAACGAGGAGGCGGTGCAATGGGTCTCCCGGCAACCGTGGATCCTCCGCCGGCAGTTTGCGGTCGGGCCGGAGATGCTGTCCGCCCAAAGCGTGTTCCTGAATCTTGACTCCGTCGACACCTTCGCACAGGTGCGGATCAACGGCAAGCTGGCCGGCCGCACCGAAAACGAGTTCCGCCGCTGGCGCTTTGAGGTCAAGCCGCTGCTGCATGCCGGCGACGACAACACCATCGAGGTGCAGATCGCATCCCCGCACGACGCCGCCAATGCGGCCGCGGCGGCGCTGGACCACATCCCGGTCGGCTTCTGGGGCCAGACCACCATGAAGTACCTCAATCTGATCCGCAAGACCCAATGCAGCGCGGGCTGGGACTGGGGGGTGTCGATTCCCACTTCCGGACTCTACGGCGAAATCTATCTTGAGGCGGTGGACACCGTCCGGCTGGAGCATCTGTGGAATGAGCAGTCGCATGGCCGCAACCGGTGCGCCGTGACTGCGGTGGCGCAGCTGGCGGTGCTGCCTGGCGCCAAGGCCGGCCAGGCCGTGCCGGTGCGCTTTGACTTCAATGGCCAAAGCCAGGTCGTCAAGGTGCGCATTCCCGCCCGCGGCGACAGCGTCGTCGCCAAGGCGCGCTTCACTGTTGATGAACCCCGGCTGTGGTGGCCGAACGGCTATGGCGACCAGCCGCTCTATCCGCTTTCGGCGGCGGTCGGCGGGCAATCCATAAGCCAGCAGATCGGCCTGCGCCGGATCGAGGTGATCAACAAGAAGGACAAGGACGGCCTACCGATGGTCTTCCGGGTAAATGGCGTGGACATCTTCGCCAAGGGCGCGGACTGGATCCCCTGCGACGCACGGGTGGCGCATTGCACCGCGGAGCGCATCGACGACCTTTTGGAGTCGGCCGCCGCCGCCAACATGAACATGGTCCGGCTGTGGGGAGGCGGGCGCTATGAAAGCGACCACTTCTACGAGGAATGCGACCGGCTGGGAATTATGATCTGGCATGACATGATGTTTGCCTGCGCCAGCTATCCGGCCACGGATGACTTCCTGGACAACGTCCGGCAGGAAATCGAATACCAGGTGCTGCGGCTTCGCCACCACCCGTCCATTGCCTTGTGGTGCGGCGACAACGAATGCGTCGGCGCGGTGTCGTGGCATTCCGATGGCGACCAGGCGAAGCGCGAGCGCAACCTGGTGGAATACGACCGGCTCAACCAGGTGCTCACCCATGCGGTGCATAAATGCGATGAAAGCCGCGTCTTCTGGCCGTCGTCGCCCTGTGCCGGCCCCGGCAACTTCGCCGATTGCTGGCACGCCGACAGTTCCGGGGACATGCACTTCTGGGAAGTCTGGCATGGCGGCGCGCGCTTCGACCGCTATTACACGGTCCGCCCCCGCTTCTGTTCGGAATTCGGCTTCCAGTCCTTCTCCTCCATCGAGACCGTGAAAAGCTACGCCGAGGAGCGTGACTTCAACATCTTCAGCCCGGTGATGGACCGCCATCAAAAGAACAACTCCGGCAATTCGATCATCATCGGGATGTTCGGCAACTACTTCCGGATGCCGAAAGATTTCGAGTCGATGCTCTATTTGTCGCAGGTGCAGCAGGCGGTGGCCATCCAGACCGGCGCGCAATACTGGCGGACATTGCGGCCGCGCTGCATGGGCGTCATCTACTGGCAGCTCAATGACAACTGGCCGGTGGCCAGCTGGGCGAGCCTGGAATACGGCGGGCGCTGGAAAATCCTCCACTACGCCGCCCGGAATTTCTATGCGCCGGTGGCCACGGTGTCATACTATGAAAACGACAAGGCGCCATTGACGATGAAGCTGGTGTCGGACATCCCGTCCGGCATCGACGCGGAAGTCAAGGTCACCCTGCATCGTCTTGACAACGGCAAGGCGGTTGGCAAGGGATGGAGGTTCACCAAGGTCCTCAAGGACGCGGGAGTGGCCTCGCTGGAGATTCCGGATCTCTGCCATGACGCGGAGGCCCGCGGCGGCCTGGCCGCCAATGAGTGCTTCGTGCAGGTTGAAACCACCGCCCGGGATGGCGGCGGCAAGCGCCATCGCCATGTCGAGACGCTGATGCTGGCGCATTGGAAGCAGTGCGAGCTGCCATGCAGCGGCGTCTGCATAGACAAGATCGCGACCGCCCGGGATGGCGGTTTCGACATCACGCTGAAGGCTTCGGCGCCGGCATTCTTCTGCTGGCTGGCGGTCTCCAGCGATCCGCATGGCCGTTTCTCGCAAAATGGCGCTACGGTGATGCCGGGACGCACTGTCATCCACTACGCTCCGGGGAAGGGCGCATCCCTGGATTGCGACTCGCTGCGCGAGGCGCTCACGGTGCGCGATCTGCGCAGCAGCTACTGACAACAGGGAGGCATCGTCAATGTCAGCCAGGGAAAAAACGCCTCTGTCCGGCAGTCTCTTCGGAGTGCCGGGGGAGTACGCCAATGACAACTCCAATATGGAGCAGGCGCGTCAGGCCCGCAAGACGGGGATGCGCCGGCGAATCATGCTGGTGCTCACGGCATTGGCTTCCCTGGCGGCTGCCGTGGCGGTCGTTCTGGCGGGATGCTGGCTGGCAGGCCGGCGGCCACCGGCGCCTGGCGGCGATGCCCACCGGATGGCGCCGGATGGCGATGCCGCCGGCGTCTGGAAGCCGCAGCTCGAAGGCAATCCGGAATCACGGCTGCATCTCGTGGTGACGGCGCAGAACGACATGTCGGTGCCGGGGAAATTGCGCTGGCTTCTGGATAAGGCCGTCGGAATCAAGCCCAGCACGGTCTGCGTCGAAATTTATTACCTGGAGGGCAAGCCGGACGCGACCCGGGAGGAACTCTCCGGCAGCAGCCGTGGCAGGATGGTGATTTCCGGGGATGGCAAGGCGCTTTGCCAGTTCCCGGAGCTGGACCAGCTGGACTACGACGCCCTGCGGAAACAGCTGGGCGAATGCTACCGGCGGCTCTATCCGGATGCGCAATACCAGCTGGATCTGCCGCCATTCCCGCAGACGGAGCCGCGTGAAAGGGCGGTGCCGGAATTGACCTTGCCCCGCATGCCGGGACCGGAGCGCCACTAGCCCATGGCATTGGCGGAGACCGAGCTGTTTTTCGGCGATGCATCGCCATTGCATCATGCCGTCGATTTTGGCGGACCTGCCTACGAAGTGCGGCCGCAGCAGGTCGAGATGGCCTGCGCCTGCGCCGCGGCCTTCGATCAATGCACACGGCTGTGCATCGAGGCGCCAACCGGCATCGGCAAGACCTTCGCCTACCTGGTCCCCGCCTATTATCACGCCGTGGCGACTGGACGCCCGGTGATCGTCAGCACCAACACCATCAATTTGCAGGAGCAGATCCTGCACAAGGACGCGCCGCTGCTGGCGAAGCTGCTGGGCCGGCAGATAGACTGCCGGATCGCCAAGGGACGCGGAAACTATCTTTGCAAATACCGGCTTGGCATCCTCCGCCAACGCCTGGCCGCCACGCCGCCATTGCCGGATACGCCGGAGGCAAATCTGCTGGAATGGTCGGAGACGACCACGGAGGGCGACCGCAATGAACTGGCAGTGCCCGGCATCAGCCAGCTGTGGGGATTGGTCAATTGCTCCCGCGACAATTGCGTCGGCGCAAACAGCTGTCCGATGAAGCGCGAGTGCTTCATGCAGAAGGCGCGCAATGCGCTCAAGACCGCCCAGATCATCGTCTCCAACCACGCGTTCCTGTTCAGCGCCCTTACTTGCGACGACCTGCTGCCGGCATTCTCCGGACTGGTCCTGGACGAGGCCCACACCATGCCGGATATTGCGGCCGATCAGCTGGGCGTGCATGTCGACCTGGAGGAACTCTCCCGTACCTTGCGGAGGATCGTGGCCGAAAGCAGCCATTCCGGATGCATGGCCAACGCCGACTGCGCCAATGCCGTGGCCACCGCCCGCGCCATCTATAACCGCCTCGGCGGATATATCCCGACAATGGTGGAGTATATCCGGAAAAACAGCGCGGACCGGCAGGACAATACCGTCCGGCTCGTCGAGCCGGTCCCCGACGGCGCGGGCATTTCCGGGCCGCTTCGCGATCTGGGCCATGCCATCGAGAATATCGCCGGGCGCTGCGCCAATGCCGAAGCTGACCGCTCCAAACTGCTCCGGCAGACCGCCAACAACCTGCTGGAACGCGCCGACAACCTCGAGCAATTTTTCCGCGTTGATGCTGTTGACTGGGCCTATTGGATGGAGTTGGCCGGGCGCGATGGCACCAATGTCATTTTCAATGCCGTGCCAATCAACCCGTCCGAGCAATTGCGCACGCTGATATTTGACGACGAGTCGCAATTGCCGGTGATCGTCACCAGCGCCACCCTGGCGGTCAATGGCTCATTGCGCTATTTCAAACGGCGGATCGGCGCGGATGACGCGGCTGAAAAGATTCTGACAACACCGTTCGACTACGAACGGCAGGTCACGCTGTATCTGCCGGAGATGCCGGATCCCGCCAGCGGCAGAAAATACAGCGATGCCCTCAACCGGCAGGTGCGGCATTTCCTCGAGGAGACCGATGGCCATGCCTTTGTCCTGTTCACCAGCTACCAGCAGCTGCGCCAGACGGCAGAAGGCCTGCACGATTTCATCGCCCGCAAGGGCTATCCATTTTTCCAGCAAGGCGGCGAGCTCACCGCCCGGCAGATGCTGCAGGCATTTCGGGAAAGTGACCGTGCCGTGCTCTTCGGCACCGACAGCTTCTGGACGGGCGTGGATGTTCCCGGAGACACCCTCAACAATGTGATCATCACCAAATTGCCCTTCCAGACTCCCGGCCATCCGCTCATGCAGAAACGCGATGAGCTGTGCCGGGCCGCCAACCGCAGCTCCTTTGCCGATTACACCCTCCCGGAGGCGGTGCTAAAATTCCGGCAGGGCTTCGGGCGGCTGATCCGCACCCGCAGCGACCGGGGGATCATCGTGCTGCTGGACAACCGCATCAGCAGCAGGCCGTACGGCAGCATCTTCCTGCATTCGATCCCCAGATGCCGGATGGGATGCGAAAACGCCTGACTTCACGCCGTTATCTCATTGTCGGGGGACTCGATTCGTGAAATCCGGCGTTTTTGCGCCAGAATGAGCTTTTTTGAGGAAGCGCCCCGGGAGTGCGTGGCCGAAAAATGGCGAAATCATGGCGCAAAGAGCCAACTTCGCGGAATCAGTGGGATATAGACGCCGAATCCCAGACTGCCGCAGATGGCTGCCTGGGATTCAGCATTTGACGGATCATCGCACCGGATGAGGCACGGCCGCCGTTCATCCGGCGAAATCCGGGTCGTTTTCGCGGCGGCACTGCTCGGCGTTGGTATATTGCCGGTGGAACTCCTCGGCGCTGGCGCTCTTGCGTCTGCGCAATGTCCGGATGAACTCGTCGGCCATGACGGTCCAGACCCCGGTGTCAGTGCCCAGACCCAGCAGCATCCCGTGATCGCCAAACGGGAAGAGGTGGAAGGAGCAGACCAGTCCGGCGTCCAGCATGGCCCGGGCAAAGCCGACTGAGCCGTTCATCGGCACCATCTGATCCTGGCAGGTATGCCATAGAAATGCCGGCGCCGTCTGCTCGTCCAGGTAGTTGCGCAGATCAAAATCGCGCAGCTGCCGCAATGACGGCCTGGCGTCATCGCCAAGCCCCCAGCAGTTCCGGAGAGTCTCAGCATGGCCGTCGCGCTCATCGCCCGTGGTCACGGGATAGCATAGTATCATCGCATTGAGCCGTGACGACTGGCGATCCGCGTCGTCGCCGGCATTGGCGTCAATCTGGTCGCAGAACGAGGTGCCAAGAGAGCCGGCCAGATGGCCGCCGGCCGAGAAGCCGCAGGCATACACCTGCTGCGGATCAATGCCGAATTGGCCGGCCCGGGCGCGGATGAGCTTGACTGCGCGGGCGGCGTCCTGGAACATGGCGGGGTAGTGACCGAATGGCCCGCAACGGTAGTCGAGCACAAAGCAATTATATCCCAGGCGGTTGAAGACACGTGCAATCGGCGCGCCCTCCGAGTTGGTGCAGACGCCGCCATAGCCGCCGCCGGGAATCACCAGCATGGCGGGACGGGGGGCGCCATCGGCGCACGGCGGCAGTGACATCGGGGTGATCGAGGGACGGCCGCCGGAGCTGGCGCGATCCGGCATATTGTCCCACAACAGTATCTTCGGCATGGTGGCAATGGTCATCGTCAATCCTTCATGGAAGCGTCAAGTTGGGGGATTTTGCGTCAGAATGGGGAGTAGTCTTTGGGGAGCGCATCGGGAGTGCGTGAACGAAAAAAGACTGAATCACGGCGCAAAAGAGCCAACTTCACGGCATTCAGGTCCCTAGTTGATGGCGTTGTAGCCCATGGCCTTGAGAAAGGCGCGGGCCATCAATGCGCTCCCGGCGCAATTGGGATGGATTCGATCCCAGGTGTAATACCCCGAATACTGATGTTCCAGCGCTTCGCAGAAAGCCGTCTGCAGGTCCACGCAGACCAGGTCGTGTCGTGCCGCCACGCGCTTCATCGCCGCGCCGTACTCGTCCATGCGGGCGCGCATCGCATCTTGGGCGTTGCTCTCAATGAAGTACGGGGTCATGAAATTCATTCCGCATCCCTTGGGAAGGGTCATCTCCACCAGCTTCTCCAGGCCGGACTCGTATTCCTCGAGGGGGACCGCCTCCTCCGGCTGCCCCGGCGAATCGAATTGACGCCAGACGTCATTGATGCCGATGCATACCGACACCCAGTCGGGCTTGAAGGCGAGGACGTCGGTTTCCCAGCGGGCAAGCAGATTGCGGACGTTGTTTCCGCTGTTTCCGCTGTTGATGACGTGGATATGCAGTTCCGGCGACCAGCCGTTGAGTATCGCATTGACGAAATTGGGATAGCCTTTGCCCAGCGGATCAAAGAGCCCCTGCGAGACCTCGCCGGCGCCGCGTCCGCCGGAACGCCCCATGTCAGTCACCGAGTCGCCGACAAAAATCAATCTGCTGTGTGGTTTTAGTAGCATAAGCGCCTCTTTATTGCGAAGTGGCATTGTTGACAGATTCAAGCAATCGCCGTATGGGGAAACAAAAAAAAGACCAGCCAAGGAATGATTTGGCTGGTCTGGAAAATGGTAGCGGGAAGAGGATTTGAACCTCTGACCTTCAGGTTATGAGCCTGACGAGCTACCAAGCTGCTCCATCCCGCATCAAGTTTTTTCTGTTCGGAACTCTTTCATTCCGGCAACGCGCATACTTTAACCCGTTTCTCCAGGATTGCAAGCGACTGATTGCAGATTATGCCATTTTTTTTGCCTGAAATGGCGTGAAGTTGCGATTTTGGCGCCAATTGCCCACCCAGAAAATGCCTGGCGCCCCTCCCGGCGGATGCACTGGAGGCCACTTAATTGCCATCCTCCTGGGGGGCGCAGGATTGCAGCTGCCGCAGCTGCCGGGGAGTGGCGATCGCGCCAAAGGCGTAGGCAACGGCGAAAATCGTCATGGACCATGAAAATGCAGTCTCCCAGTCCTTGTAGTCCACCGCCAGGCAGATGATCACAATCAGCGCGATGAGCAGCAACAGCCGTATGCCGCGGGGGATGGATGGCCACAGATTGCGGCCGAAGTGCCGGTACGGCACATTGGAGATCATCAGGATGCTGGCGAGGATGATGCATGCGGCGGCAATCAGAGTATAGCGCATGCCGCTGTATTGCACGCAGGCCAGCACCCCGCTTCCCGCCAGCAGGGCTCCGGCGGGCGAGGGCAGGCCCTGGAAGATCCCCGGTGGCAATTCGCGGGTCGGATGGATGAAGCGGTAGAGCCGCCAGAAAATGCAGGCGACATAGAATGAGGCGATGGATGCGGATAGCCACGACGGCAGCGAGTCGTCAATGCGCGACAGCCCCAGGAAGATCATGCTCCCCACCGCCAGGCCGAAGCTGGTGCCATCGGCAATGTCGTCGTAGAGCGCACCGCGCTTGGTGGATCCGAATTTGCGCGCCATCTTGCCGTCGAACAAGTCGAAGAACTGCCCGGCGAAGATCAGGATGAATGACATGACGTAGCTGGACGGATACTCGGGATGCCAGGCGGTCCAAATGGCGCCGATGCCGCAGGCAAAATTGAGGAATGTGAGCGAATTGGCATACCAGTTGTCCGGTATCACCTTGCAATAGAGCGACAGGAATGCGAGGATGATGCATGAGATCATCATCGCGTCGACGGTCGCCTGGCGAAAGAGCGGGATGCCCGGGCAGCGCAGCTGGTAGATGGCCAGGGTGGCGATGAGCACCGTCACCAGCGCGGTCTTGACCTTGCCGAAGGAATTGGCGGCGGTCTTCTGGCAGAAGAAGCGCGAGCATTGGCCGATGACGTCGATAACGCAGTAGGTCACCACCATCCACAGGCTGAGCCGCGGCGAAGTGACGTTGTCGCCGACCGCCAGATAGAGCAGGGCGGGGAATGACATCAGCTTGTCCGAGAGCGGATCCAGCCACTTTCCGGTTTCGGTGACCAGGTCGCAGGTGCGGGCGATTGTCCCGTCCGTCAAGTCGGAGATCATCCAGAATGCAAACCACAGAATGGCAAAAGTCCAATGGCCGGCGTCGGCGATCGCGATGGCGACGACCCCCTGGGGAAAACGCAGTATGGAGATGCCATTTGGATGCAGCGGCCAGAAGTGGCGGATGAAATTCTGGCATTTCACCGATTTGGTCAGCGACAGCACCAGCAGGCGCTCAGCCAGAAGCATCAGCAGGATTATTGCAATGACAAGGACAGTGTAGCCCATATTGTTGTTATGCAGTCAAGTCGGGAGGAATGCGCCACCATCGCCGTGGCATTTCAGCCATGGCGTCTCTTATTGGGGAGCGCCGGTCTCATGGCTCCGGGAGCAATTCCGGCAGCAGTTCGCCAGTCCGGAAGCCGGCGGCGCAACGATGCCCGCCGCCGCCATATTTGATCGCTACCGCCGCCACATCGACCTCCGGCTTGGCCGTGGCGTCGGTGTAAATGCCGTAATTCCACCCCTTGCCGTTGGTGCTGAAAAGCAGCATCGCGTCGTGTTTTTCCGGATCAAAGGCCTGGATCATGTTCGCAGATCCATGTCCGGCGCAATTGAAGCACAGTACCCGCAATCCCCATATCCGGCGGACAAATGCGCTTTCATTCAGAAGCGTCCGGTAGTGGGAGTCGTTGTATGCCTTGATTGTCCGTCCGTCGCGAATCAGCGAATCGACCAGGACGTCGTCCTCAAAATCCTCCACCGAATTGAGGCGATATCCATCCCGGCCGAAGTTGGCCGGCAGAAAACGGCGGTCGCAATCGACCTGGGTGGCATAGAAGAACGGCAAAACCGTATCGCTGAAGGCCGGGTCATGCTGGTTGCGGAAGGTGTCGTAGTCTCCGACCAGCTGCAGCAGCCGCGGCACCGGCCGACCGGTGAAGAATTGCCACGCCAGCTCCGCCCCGCAGATCAGCTCCCCCGGCTGGCATCGCAGGCCCGGCGCATGGGCATAGCCATGTTTCTGGCTGTTGCGGATGGCGGATGCATGATGGTCGATCCACAGCAATTTGCCGGATGCGGCCAGCGACTGCATATCCCCGGGCGGGAGAGTGTAGTCGACAATCACGACAAGGCCATGCGCCGACAGCTCGTCGGCGCCGGGAATCGGAGCGGCGGCATCGTAATTCAACGAGAGCGTTGCGGCATCCGGATGGAAGATCCGCGCAATCGCCCCCGCCATATAGCCGTCAAGGTCATGGTGGTGGATTATCAGGGTGGACATCGGATACGCTTTCAGCCTGATGTGGCGCTATGGCAGGACATTCAATGGCCTTACGGGAAGTTTTGAGTCACTTCGGCGAAAATGCCACCGCACGTGCTTTGACTGGATGGGGCATGGGTGGCATCTCCAAAACGCCAATGCAACGTGCGGCCGAATTGACATTGAATCAGCCGACGGCGGCCAATTTGGGCATCAGCAGAATTTATAGACGATAAAGAAGGCAATGCCGATCAGCACGATGGTGCCAAGCGTTGCCAAAAGATACTGTACGCCGGACGGCGACTCGTCCTCCGCAGGCAGAGCAAAGGCTTCCGGCGCTGGCGCGCTTTCTGCCATGACTGGCTTGGGGGGCGCCGGCGGGGCCTCGACCGGCGTCTTGGACTGGGGAGGAGTCTGCGCCTTGCCCGGATCCGCTGGCGTTGGCGTGGCGCCGGGTGTGCCTGCCGTCGGCGGCGCCGGACGCTTGATGGTGAAGGTCGGCTTGGGCTTGGGTGCCGGCGCCGCTTCATCGGAGGCCGGCGCAGGCGCTGGAGCCACAGGCGCGGGAGCCACAGACGCTGGAGCCGCTGGAGCTGGAGCCGCGGCCTTTGGGGGCTCCGGAGCATCATGCTTGATTCCGAGCTTGATTCCGGAATGCGGCATTGCATCCCCTGCGGCCTTTGGAGAGGCCGCTGCTGGCGCTGCCGGTGCATCATGCTTGAAGCTCAGTTTGATGCCGGAACGCTTCATGCCATCATCGCCGGCATGGCTGGCCGGAGAAGCCGGCGGAATCGGGGATGCCGCGGATGCCGGCGGAATCGGAGATGCCGGCGGAACCGGGGATGCCGGAGTGCCTTCGGCGTCAGCTGGCGCGGCAACCGGCGGCTTGCGGGGGATGTTCAGTTTCACAGCGCCAGCGGCGGCGTGGTCGGATGCGCCCTCGCCGGGAATGTGCGGCTTGAAACTCAGCTTCGGCGTCGCCGGCGGTACCGGCTGGGATGCGTCCTGCGATGACTTCAGCGTTTCTTCACTCATGATGGTTGTTCTCCTGCTCGCTTGACGGATAGATGTGAAATTGCAACGTGGAATACGCTAAAAAATAGCACAAAATTCATGATATTCAAGTCAGGACGGCCAATGATTGACGCAGTGCCGGAGTGTTTTGCATCAGAACAGGACAGGCTTCGCCGTCACCCGCCGCCACGCTAGCTGCCGTCGCCCGCCGCCGTCCCCGGCGTGACCATTTTCCGGATGATCGGATCAAGATCCGGCGCGAATGGCGCGTCGGTGGCGTCGTCATGACGCCTTTCCAAGGTGTCGAGCAGCCGGTCGAAGGCGTCCAGGTTGTCCGACATTGCCCGCCGCTGCGCCTCTGTGGTCTCGTCGGCATGGCGGCGCAGGAAGCGCACCCGGGCGTTGAGCTCGTCCCTCAGCAGGTCCAGATAGGCGGCAAGCAGCGGGTTGCGCGAGTCGACCCGGTCAAGCCGCTTGCGGACGGCGTCAGTATGGCTGCACAGCTCCTGGACTTCGCGCTGGCGGCTGAAGATCCGGGTGCCGCCTACCAGCAATGGCAACGCCGCAATGGCCATCAACTGGACAATGATCACCGCCACAATGCCGCTCTTCGCCGCAATGGCGCAAGCATTGGCCGCATGGCAGACCCCGGGGCGGCCGTCAGAGCCATCGGCAGCGGCGCCTTCCCTGGCAGCATTCATCGTGTCCGGTCGATTGGCCATGCGGTTATTTTTTCTCCACGGCACGCGGGATGAAAACCAGCCCGGAGGCATCGTCGCTCACCCTGCCATCATAGGTGCAGCAGACGGCGTCCTCGGACCCGGCCTGGTCGTTGCGGCGGATGATGGCGTCGGCCAGCGGATCGTCGATGTAGTGCTCGATTACCCGGCGGATCTCCCGGGCGCCGTACATCGGGCTGTATGCCTTGTCCAGGATGAATGCCAGCGCGGCCTCGTCAAGCTCCAGCCTGCAACCGCGGGCGGCCAACCGGTCGCGGATGCCCTTGAGCGAAATCTGGATGATCTTGCCGATGTCATCCCGGGACAGGCTGCGGAAAACCAGCAGCTCATCAAGGCGGTTGAGGAACTCCGGACGGAAGTGGCGCTTGGCGGTGTCAATGATGTTGTCGTTCATCCTGGCGGCGTCGTCGGCGGAGCTGGTGCTGAAGCCCAGCGATGCGGTCTTGCTGTATGATTCCGCGCCGACATTCGAGGTCATGACGATGATGCAGTTGCGGAAGGACACCGACCGGCCCAGCCCGTCGGTGAGCTGGCCCTCCTCCAGCACCTGCAGCAGGATGTTGATGACGTCCGGATGGGCCTTCTCCAATTCATCGAAAAGCACCACGCTGTATGGGCGGCGGCGGACCTTCTCGGTGAGCTGCCCGCCCTCGTCATGGCCGACATAGCCCGGAGGCGATCCGATCAGACGGGATACGGTGTGCTTCTCCATGTACTCCGACATGTCGATCCGGATCAGCGCGTCGGCATCGCCGAAGAGGAACTCCGCCAGCATCTTGGCCAGGTAGGTCTTGCCGACTCCGGTCGGCCCCAGGAAAAGAAAACTCCCGATCGGCCGGCGCGGATCCTTGAGGTCGGCCTTGGAGCGCATGATCGCACGGGCAATGCGGTGGACGGCGTTGTCCTGCCCGACAAGGCTTTCCTTCAGCTGCTCCTCCATGCGCAGCAGCCGCTCGGTTTCACGGGCCGCCATGCGCGCCAGCGGAATGCCGGTCATTCCCGCCACCACCGCACGGATGTCGTCCACCGAAATGACGCGCTCGTGGCCCTGAGTCTCCCGCCGCCAGGCGAGCAGGCGCTCGCTGCGTTCCTGCAACAGCCGCTTTTCCTCGTCGCGCAAATTGGCCGCGGCCTCGAAATCCTGGTTCTTGACCGCGGACAACTTCTGGTCGGTGATCTGACGCAATTTCTCGTCCAGCGCGCCGAAGTCCGGGGCGGTGCGGCTGGACTCAAGACGGGCGCGGGCGCCCGCCTCGTCAATGACGTCGATCGCCTTGTCCGGGAAATAGCGGGCGGGGATGTAGCGGTCCGCCAAGGCCACGGCCGCGCGGATCGCCTCGTCCGAATAGATGGTCTGGTGGTGCTTCTCGTAGTGCTGCTTCAGGCCATTGAGAATGTCGATGGTCTGCTCCACTGTCGGCGGATCCACAATCACCATCTGGAATCGCCGTTCAAGCGCAGTGTCCTTCTCGATGCTCTTGCGGTATTCGTTCATGGTGGTGGCGCCGATGCACTGCATCTCCCCGCGCGAAAGCGCCGGCTTGATGATGTTCGATGCGTCCATGGCCCCCTCGGCGTTGCCGGCGCCGACAATGGTGTGCAACTCGTCCAAAAACAGGATGATGTCGCCGGATTGCCGCAATTCGTCCATGACCGCCTTGATGCGCTCCTCGAACTGGCCGCGGTATTTGGTGCCGGCGATCATCAGCGCCATGTCCAGCGCGACAATCCGGCGGTTTGCCAGCAGCTCCGGAACCCGTCCGTGGGCAATCGCCAGCGCCAGCCCCTCGACCACCGCGGTCTTGCCTACGCCGGCCTCGCCGATGAGCACCGGGTTGTTCTTGGTGCGCCGGCACAGGATCTGGATCACCCTCTGGATCTCCTTCTCGCGGCCAATGACCGGATCCAGCTTCTTCTGGGATGCCATTTCGGTCAAATCCCGCCCGAAGGCCTTCAGGGCCGGTGTCTTGACCCGCTCCGTCGTGGTGCGGCCGTCCGGAGTGACCGGTTCGGGCTGGTCGCCGGAGTCCGCCTTGCCGTCTTTGCCGCCATTATCCGACGGCTGCTGGCCGGTGGCGTCGGCCACCGCCTGCTGCTCGGCGTCCAAATCCTCGGAGATGAAATTGCTGTCCAAGGTGGAAAGAATGCCGTCAAGCAGCTTCTCGTAGGTGAGGCCGTGCGCGGCCAGGACGGCGGCGGCTGCGCCGTCGCCATCACGCAAAATGGCCAGCAGCAGATGCTCGACGCCGATGAACTCGAATTTCATCATCCGCGCCTCGCGCTCGGAAAGCACATATACGCGGTCAAGACGCTTGGTTGTCGGCAGATTCTCCGGCGAAAGCCCGTGGCCGCCGGCGTCAATGGCGAGCTTCCGGCTCATCTCCAATGCCAGCGCCTTCCGGTCAATGCCGGAGCTGTCAAGCCATTTGGCTACGATGCTGCCGGAGGCGCCGAGGATGGCGATGGCCAGATGCTCGGTGCCCAAATACGCGCAACCCGCGTTGCTGGCGATCTCCCGGGCTTTCCGGATGACCTCCTCGGCTTTGGTGGTGAACTTGAAGTTGTCGTTGTCAGCGCTCATAAAATCTGGTCCTCTCTCCCTGAAAATGCCCTGATGCGCCGGGCGCGGATGCCGCGCAGACGCAGACGCCGCCATTGACGCCCGTGCCTGGCAATATGTTTACAGGTGCTTGCTGAACACTTTGTTCATTCCGGTTGCTCGCTCCGGCCGTTTCCGCGGCGCAATCGCCTAATATAACGCTGTTCGCAATTCCCTCATTGTCGCCTCGGCGTTTTAGGGCGGCTGGCGCCGCATGATGGATGCCAGGCGGAAAGGCCAGCTTGGTGAAAAAGCCACGGTTTTCCCATGTGCCGTGACGCCATCTCCGGCCGCCGGCGCGGAAGGCATAATCCCGGAAATGCGGGTTGCAATCGACCGCAGACGTGGCATATTATGACGTCTTACAAATTTGACGCCAGCGGTGCGTGAATATGGATATTGGCCGGCACGGATTGTGCCGGGTGCGCGCGTCCGGTTTTCGCGGAGAGATGGCTGAGTGGTCTAAGGCAACGGTCTTGAAAACCGCCGACGAAGCGATTCGTCCGTGAGTTCGAATCTCACTCTCTCCGCCATTTATTTTTCCCCTTCCAATTTCTGGTAAAAAGAGAATCTTTTATTCAAAAGCTCTAAAAGTCGTTGGCGTAAAGGGATTTGTGTAAATTGATGAGGTGTGTTTGAAACACACTCAGAATCTGAAAAAAGGTCTTTTTCAGAGGAAAATCACGGCTCCGGAGTCTGAATTCTGAGTTTTGCTGAAAAGGTTAAAAATTCAGTTAAAGTAGCAAGTCGTTGATTATGAACAATATTTAATTTTTGTAGTGTAACTGGCATGGGTGGGGGTATCGCACTCGGTCGAAATGAAAAAACACCCTCTTTTTTCTGACCCGGATTTGAGTTCGAAAATTATAACTGACACCCTGTTTTAACGGGGGGGCCAGAAAACATTTCTCTATGCAAAAACGATTTGGCTGTTCCGCTCAAAACTGGAAGAACATAAACTCACCCGGAAACTGTTTGACAAGTTCAATGCCTTCCTTGCCGAATCCGGTTTTGTGGCTCGCAAGGGACAAATCGTTGATGCGACAATTGTTCGCGTGCCGACTCAGCGTAACACCAGAGAAGAAAATGAGGCTATCAAGGCAGGAAATCCGCCAGTTGAAAACTGGAGTGACGCAAAGAAATGTCAGAAAGACACGGATGCCCGTTGGACGCAGAAACGAGGCAAGAATTATTTCGGTTATAAGAATCATATTGAGGTCGATGTTCAGCACAAGATCATCCGGGATTGCAAGATTACGGATGCCGCTGTTCACGACAGCAAAGTGTTTGAGGACATTCTTGATGAAAAGAATACCAGCCGGGATGTTTATGCGGACAGCGCTTATCGTTCCGCAGAGCGTGAGGCTGATCTGAAGCAGAGAAAATTCCGTCCGCACCTACAAAGAAAAGGTTGTAAAGGACATCAGTTGACCTCACGGGAGAAGCGGGGAAACCTTACCAGAGCCCGTATTCGTTCGCGGATAGAACATGTCTTCGGAGCCATACACCAGCGAGCCGGAGATGTAATTCTGCGAACAATCGGAATCAGCATGGCAGAAGTGAAACCTGGATTACGCAACATCGCATACAACATGGACAGATTCTGCACTTTGATGCTGCAGAATGCATAAAACGGAGGTTTTTATAGAAAAATTAAGGCTCTTCGACATTTTTAATGGGTAACAACACAATCACTGCGGCAACAGGTCGAGTTTGCCGCAGTGGAACAGGATT
>CAKUJM010000037.1 GCA_934661755.1 uncultured Lentisphaeria bacterium
CCTTCTCGCGCGCCTTGGCCAGCGCCGGCAGCAGCATGGCCGCCAGAATTGCGATAATCGCAATGACCACAATCCCGTAGCGGATTTTGGGGATAGCGCCGATATCAGTTTTCTCCGTCTTGTTTGCGAAGTTCCGCGCGGCGTTTTCTAACCAGGCATTTGGCGGAGACAGGGCGCATCCTGCCCTTCGAGCAGCTCACCACGGCTTTGTATCCCAGTTTGGCTTTGCGCTCCATTTCCTGATCAACCGCCGCCTGCATCACATTGATGGCATCGCCGGTATTCTTTTTGCATCTCCGCATTTCTCATCGCGATGCGCCATCATGCGGTTATCAAAGGGCATGACCGGCTACAGCGACTTGGGAGCATTTGCGCCCATTGCGGCATAATGTAATGCCTGGTGCCATCCCATAATCCGTCGAGGAGCCCTTTTTTGCACGATGCCGGATTCCGGCCACCAGGTGCGATGCTCCTTGAAGCCGTCAGGCGTTTCGCAGCCATTTGCATCAGGCTGGCGAAAACGGGCGCGAAAAAAACATGGATTCGCGGGGACTGGACGGCACATGGCAATCATGAACCCGCCAACAAAGGAAATCTGCCGAAAATGCATAAAGCGATCATATATTGCCGTCAATCCAGCGGCAAGGAGGAGGAAAGCGCCTCCATCACCTTCCAGAAGGACGAATGCAGGAAATACGCCGACACGCATGGCTACGAGGTCATTGGCATATATCACGACTCCAACACCCCCGGTCGTCTTTATCCATCCGGCGCCGAGCAGCTCATGTCGATGGACGGCGCGCTGCAGGAGTGGCTTCGGACTCACACCACCGAGAAGCGGGTGCGTCCGGGCCTGGGCGGCGCGCTGGCGATCCTCAACCGTGTCCAGGTCCTGCTGGTCTATGATGTCACCCGGCTATATCGGCCGGTCCAGCACAGTTTTCTGGCGACCTACATCAACCGGCTCCTCATGTCCCACAAGGTGGAGCTGGTCAGCATCAAGGAGGGCCGGATCGACTTTTCGAACTTTGCGGACTCACTGGTGAGCAGCATCCAGCAGCAGGTCAATGACAACCAGATTGCCTTAACCCGCGAGAAATCCAAGCAAGCATTGATCCGCCTCCAGGATTCGGGGTACTACCCGAACATGCCGCAGATGTATGGCATCCGATACATCGGCGGGCGGGACCGCGCCATCGAGCTGATTCCGGAGCAGATCGAGGTGGTGAAGTTCATCTACTCGCGGATCATCGGCCGCACGCCGTATTCACAGCTTCTGCGCGAACTCAACGAGCGCTTCAAGGACCGCCACCGCGGGAAGTGCTTCTACGACACCAGCTGGCGCCACATCATCGCCAATCCCTTCTACTGCGGATACATGTACGACAGCCATGGCGCGCTCATCCCCGCCCGCCAGATCCAGGGGAAGGAAGTCATCGACTTTGAGACGTGGAAGCGGGCCAACGAAATTGTCAACACTCCGCGGGCACAGCCCCATGGGCGCCGCACCGCGATCCATCCCTTCAGCGGCCTGATCAATTGCGGCCATTGCGGCAGCCACTTGTCGGTCTCCATCGACAATGGCAAGCAATGCTACATCTGCGCCCGCGGGGTCAACGCCGTCCACAATCCCGGTTGCAGCCAGAGCCGGGTCAACATTGCGCTCACGCGCCAGAATGCATCCTACACCGGCCTGGCGGAATGTCTGCGTCCGCTGCTGCTGCTGGCGCTGTACCGGGAACTGGAGGAAGGCGGCGACGTCTCCCGTCTGCAGCGGCTCATCCGCGCCAAGGAGGAATCGCTGTCGGAGGTGAAGCGGAAGCTGGAGGAGCTGAGCCGCCATTATGTAAGCAACACCATCGGCTGCTATCCGGCATACGAGAGCGCCTACAACCAGGCCTACGAGTCGCACACCATGTTGAGCAACGACCTGGTTGCGCTGAACCACGACCTGTCGTTGTCAAGGCGGATCGAGAAAAAGGGCCGGCTGTACTTCCGGCTGGCGGCGAAGGTATTGTCGGGCGCCATCGACGAAGGCCAGTACAAGGACTTGCTTCACCGGTCCATCTGCGGGATCATCTCGCAGGGGACCCAGATGCAGATCGAGACCATTTACGGCGCCTTCACCCTGCCGCGCTACATGTACCGCAAATACCGCAATTTTCCGCACTACGACTGCACATGGGTTCCGGACCGCCGGGGGCAGCCGGCCGGCAACCTCCGCGAAACCCGGCTGGTAGTGCGCTACCGCTACGACGGCCTTGTCATCCCCGCCTGCCTGGCCAATTGGCCGGTCATGCGCATCCTTGCAACCTGACGGCCGGGGGCAGCCGGAGGCGGACTCCTTCGGCTGCACCGGCAAAATGGGGGGGGGAGGCCGCCGCCGTCCCGAAAGCCCACCACCACCCACCCGTATCCCCGCCAATGCGCCTCACGGGTAAAATCCGCATGCCGTCCGATGCAACCTGCAAATTCGGATTTATGTTATCCGGTTTCGTGAAGCCGGTTCTTCTGCGCCATATTTTCGCCGTTTTTCGGCCGCATACTCCCGGCACGCCCACTCAAAAATCCTCATTCTGACGCATAATCACCTGCTTCACAGCTCCAGGAGCAACAAATACAATGCCGTCATGGACAAGAACTACAAGCTGCTGATCCTGCTCAATATTTTTCTCGGCGTCAGCATCAGCGTCGTCTGCACCACCGGGCTGTTCGACCTGCTATATTTGAGGATGCAATTCAACCTCTCCTGGTTCGGCCTCATCCGCGGCAGCATGTTCTTCCTTCCGGCGCTTTGCTATTTTGCGGCGGCGCCATTCCTGAAGGGCACCGCCCGCAGCCGTGAAATCGTGCAATGGGCCTATTTCATCCGCATCTGGATCGTGGTGCTGATTCCGGTCATCGCGCTTTGCACCGCCAATCCGCATTTGCTGCTGACAGGCGCCGTCATCTTCACCTCCATCGCGTTTGTCGCCGCCGCCTTTGCCAACAACACCCTGATGGTGCTTTACCGGCAACTGCTGCCGCAAAGCGACTTCAATCGCCAGAACGCCGTGCTCACCTCCTGCATCAACATCGCCGCGACGGTGTTTTCACTGCTGGCGGCGGGGGCCTTGTCGATGGCAGGCGGTTTTTCCAACCGCAATTTCTACCTGCTGTTCATCGCGCTGACAGCCGGGACCGGCGTCTTCGAATTTCTGGTCTTCCGCATCAACCGCAAATTGTCCATACCGAAAAACCAGATGATGTCGCCGCCACGCATCAGCCTGGCCAAAAGCATCCGACAGGCCTTTGACGGTTTTCGCTCGCCAGCGTACCGCCAGCTGCTTCTCGTGGTTGCATCGGCCAGCTTTTTCGCATCGCTTCTGGACACCTACCTTTGCGTCTACCTTTACAAGGTCCAGCACGCATCCGCATTTGTCGTCGCGCTGATTGGAACGGTCGCCGTGTTCGCCGGAAACCTGGCTGGAATCGGCCTGGGGAAATGGTGCGACCGCATCGGCTACCTGCGTTTTTTCCGGCAAGGCACGATTGCCATGCTGGCTCTCACCCTGCTGTTCGCGTTCTTCAATTCACAGCTTTGGATTGTCGCCATTTTCATGTTTTTTGTCTATAACGGATCCAGCGGGCTGCTTGCCGGCGCCATGCTCAATTTGCGCAATGCCGCCGCCGCCAGACTTACCCCCGCGACCGGCGGCGAATCCCACATCGCGGCATTCGCCATGATGTTCATGCTATGCAGCTTCGCCGGCGCGATTTCCGCGGGGTGGCTGTTTTCGCAATGCCAACGCTGGACAGACGGCGGCACGGCGGATTCCTTTTCGCTGTATTTCAAAATCGTCGCCGTCTCCGCTGCGCTGTTGCTGCTGCCGCTTTTCGGCCGGGGGTGCAAGCTGCTGGATGCGAAAAACGGATAGGGGATGGCGGTGTGGCTGCCCGGCGGGATTTGCGGCAGGCCGCCATCGCGATCCCCGCCGCCGGCAACACGGATGGACAATCGAAAAGGCCGGAGCGAAAACCGCTCCGGCCTTTTTGTCTGAAATAAGGACGTGGTGGGCGATGGGGGACTCGAACCCTCGACATCAACGGTGTAAACGTTGCGCTCTAACCAACTGAGCTAATCGCCCGTGAGACGGCGCATAATATAGCACCTGTTTCCATGCGCACGGACACGCGGCCATCCCGATTCCAATCTTGGAAACCGGATTGGCAAAGCTGGCGCAATGGAGTACATTAAGGCGAAATACTTCAAAAGAGAAATACTAAATTTTCAAATATGAACAACACCATCCCCGCAGTCGACAAGACGATGCAGCTGCTGGAGGCGCTGGCGCTCAATCCCGCCAGCCAGGCCCAGCTCAGCGACAGGCTGGGGATCTCCAGTAGCACCACCTACCGGATACTGGTGACGCTGGGGCAGCGCAACTGGGTGCGCAAGGACTCAGACGGCCGTTTTCAGCTTGCCAATGGCCTGCTGCCGTTGCTGCACAGCCTGGGCAATGACGCGGAGGTGCTGGAGCGGGCCCGGCTGCGGGTGGCAGCCATCGCCAGCGAACACGGCATCGCCTGCAAGCTGTCGCTGCGCCATGGCCTGGAACAGCTCACCGACTTCCGGGCGGAACCGCCGGGGCCGGTCGCATTCACCGGCCAGGCGGGATCGACCTTCCCGCTGATCGAGGGGTCGGTCGGCGCGGCGCTGCTTTCCGGCCAGAGCGAGGCCGCAGTAATGCAATGCGTCAAGGCGTGCATCGCCGACATTCCCGAAAAAACAAATCCGGAACTGCTCCTGGGGAGCATCCACGAAGTCCACGAA
This sequence comes from uncultured Lentisphaeria bacterium, assembly GCA_934661755.1. Classification (GTDB taxonomy): domain Bacteria; phylum Verrucomicrobiota; class Lentisphaeria; order Oligosphaerales; family Oligosphaeraceae; genus CAKUJM01. Next base: position 4,814 of record CAKUJM010000037.1, read on the forward strand.
CGGGGATGCGTCCTCAACCGCCGCAAGAACCGCTGGCGCATCGCCGCCATGTCCGCGCCGCTGCACAACCATGGCGGCAGCGTCATTGCGGCCATCACGCTCATCGGCGCCATGGGCGAACTGACCGCCAGACGCCGCTCCAAATGGGAAAAAATCCTGCTGGATGCCGTCGCCTTCTGCGAACATCCGGATGGCGCATAGCCATCCCCGTGCCATCCGCCACCCCAAGCCACCACCGCCAGAACACCATGAAAATCGATCCCGCCTCACTGAAGATCACCGACATGCGCTTCGCCGACATCGACGGCGCGCCGAAGCGCTGCACACTGCTCAAGCTCTACACCAACCAGGGCATCGTCGGCTACGGCGAGGTGCGCGACGCATCCAGCCGCACCTACGCCGCAATGCTCAAGAGCCGCATCATCGGCGAAAATCCCTGCAACGCCGAGAGGATCTTCCGCCGCATCAGGCAATTCGGCGGCGATTCGCGGCAGGCCGGCGGAGTCTGCGCCATCGAGGTCGCGTGCTGGGACATCGCCGGAAAGGCCTGGGGAGTGCCGGTCTGGCAGCTGCTTGGCGGCCGCTACCGCGACCGGATCCGCTGCTATTGCGACACCGACTCGGAAGGCGGCGGCCGCGACATGGGCGAGGCGCTCAAGGAACGCATGGCCCGCGGCTTCACCTTCCTCAAGATGGACCTGGGCATCGAGCTGCTCATGGATGTCCCCGGCGCCCTTTGCGCCCCGCTGGGATTCCTGGAGACCATGAAGGAATACAAGCATGTCTTCAAGACCCCGCATGGATCGATCAACCCCGCGGCCATGCGCGGCGCGGCCTACGATCTGTTTGACACCGCGCATCCCTTCACCGGCATCCACATCACCGAAAAGGGCCTGGACTACCTGGAGGGATACATGCGCGAGTGCCGCCAGACTGTCGGCTACGAGGTGCCGCTGGCAATCGACCACCTCGGGCACATCCCGGTGGAGGACTGCATCCGGCTGGCACGGCGGCTGGAAAAATACAACCTGTCATGGATGGAGGATGCGGTGCCGTGGCAGATGACCGGCCAGTGGGTGCATCTGCACAACTCCACCACCGTGCCGCTGGGAACCGGCGAGGACATCTACCTCAAGGAAAACTTCAAGCCGCTTCTGGAATCCGGGGCGCTGGCGGTGGTCCATCCGGACATCCTCACCGCCGGCGGCATCCTCGAAACCAAGAAGATCGGCGACATGGCCGAGGAATATGGCGTCCAGATGAACATCCACATGGCCGAAAGCCCGATCGCCTGCCTGGCTGCCGTGCATGTGGCCGCCGCCACCCGCAATTTCATGGCACTGGAGTTGCATTCAGTCGATGTGCCGTGGTGGGGGGATCTGGTCAGGCCGGCATTGAGCTATGACGGCGGCTTCATCAGCGTCCCCAACGCCCCCGGACTGGGCATCGAAAGCCTCAACGAGGAACTCATCCGCGAAAAGCTCCACCCCGACTTCCCGGAAGCCTGGGCGCCGACCACCGAGTGGGATCGGGAATGGTCCAACGACCGCCGCTGGAGCTGATCCCCCCCCACCCCACACACACACGGCCGCGCCCGCGCCGCCGCCACCTTCCGCAAACGCCGGAAAACCAAGACAAGGAGATACCATCATGCCATCACTGAAGGACATGCGCGAAAAGGCGCAGGAAGCCGGACTCATGAAACTGGACCGGCTGATCAAGACCCGCCAGCACCTCCCGGACAACGAACTGCCAATACCGGTCAAGGAGCTTTGCGAACGCTACGAGAAGCTGTACACCGGCTGCATCAACGACGTCATGCGCGAATTGTGCCTGCTCAACCAGAACCTGCCCTCCGACATCATGCCGCTGCGTGACGAAATGGTGGTCTGCGGCGAGGCCTTCACCGTCAAAAGCGCCCCCAACTGCATGATCGAAGGCGAAATGACCTTCCGTGCCCAGATGCTTGACGACATGAAGCCGCAGGGCCTGGTGGTCTGGGACACCTCCAACGACACCGAGGCCTCGCTGTGGGGCGGAGTGATGACCGCCACCGCCATCACCAAGGGCATCCGCGGCGCCGTGATTGCCGGCGGCATCCGCGACACCAGGCAGATCCTCGACCAGCATTTCCCGATCTTCTACAAGTACCGCACCAGCAACGGCTCGCTGGGGCGGTGCATGATCACCCACTACCAGGTGCCGGTCAAGATCGGCAAGGTCACTGTCCGCCCCGGCGACATCATCTTCGGCGACATCGACGGCGTGCTCTGCATCCCGCGCGAAATCGCCTACGATGTGCTCATGCGCGCCGAGGCCATCCAGCGCAACGAGGTCGATATCTTCGACTGGGTTCACAGCGGCGACACCATCCAGGAGATCATCGCCAAGGGCGGGTACTTTTAGTCGCCGGATATTGCCAGTTTTGCCAATTCCACCCCCCATCGCCAATCACCATGTTCGATCCATCCAAATACGCCGACGCCATGTCCTCCGGATACTGGCAGCGCTGGAATGACGAAGTCCAGGCCAGAATCGACCGGGATATCGATCAGAACCGCAAGGCCGATGGCGCCTTTCAGCTGGATGGCGCCGCGGGAGCCGAGGTAAGGGCCGAGCAGCTCTCCAGCAGCTTTGTCTTCGGCGCCCACATCTTCAACTTCAACCAGCTGGGCAGCGACGACGCCAATGAGAAATACCAGGCGCTCTACGGCACGCTCTTCAATTCCGCGACCATCGCCTTCTATTGGCGGCAACTGGAACTGGAGGAGGGGCGCCCACGCTTCCGCGGGGAATTCCGCGACACGGCGCAATTCTGGAACAACTGTCCGGATCCGATGCATCAGCCGCATTGGCGCCGCCCGGCCACCGACCCGGTGGTGGAGTTCTGCCGCAGCAAGGGCATCCGGCTGCACGGCCATACCTTGGTGTGGTCAAGCTACCGCTGGCAGATTCCAGAGTGGCTGATCGCCAAAATCCCGCTGGATGCGCTGATGAAGGGCAATTTTCGACGCCATCCCCAAAACGGCCAGATGGAAACCAACGCCGCCTCCGGATGCTTCGGGGACATGGATGCCGAGCAATTCGCCGACGCCTATCCGGAGTACGCCACTGAGATCAACACCCTGATGGCCAGGCGGATCATCGAAATCGCCATGCGCTACGGCGACAAGATCGACAGCTGGGATGTCGTCAACGAAAGCGCAATGGATTACGCCAACGGCCGGCTGATCCCCGGCGCCCGGCTCTGCAAGTCGCTGAACGGCCCCATGCCCGGCGACTACACCTGCCGCGGCTTCAAGATCGCCCAAAGCGTCTTCCCCAGCCGGGCAAAACTCAACATCAACGACTTCTACCTCACCGACGACTACCTCCGCCAGGTGCAGGATTTGCGCCGTCGCGGCTGCAAGATCGACATCATGGGGGCGCAAATGCACCTCTTCGACCCGAAAAGCTGCCTGGACATCGCCGACGGCATCTCCGACGTGCAGTCGCCAAAGGCGGTCACCGAGACCTTCGCGATGCTGGGACAGGCCGGAGTGCCGATCCATCTGTCGGAAATCACCATCACCGCCCCGAACAATGACGAACGCGGACAGGCCATCCAGGCGGTGATCACCCGCAACCTCTACCGGCTGTGGTTCAGCCTCAAGCCGATGATGGGCATCACCTGGTGGAATGTCGTGGATGGATGCGGCGCCCCCGGCGAGCCCGGAGTCTCCGGACTGTTCTCCAAGGACATGCGGCCCAAGCCGGCATATTTTGCCCTGGACGACCTCATCAACCGCCAGTGGCGGACCAGCTTGTGCGTCAAGGCGGACAAGGATGGCGTGGCGGCATTCCGCGGCTTCCGCGGCACCTACCGGCTCACCTGGCATGACCCGTCCGGACAGGAATGCACCAAAAACGTCGTATTGGAGTAACCCGACAATGAATGCCACCAAATCCTTTGACTTGACCGGCAGGACCGCGCTGGTGACCGGATCCAGCCGCGGCATCGGCCATGCCATCGCCATGGCGCTGGGACGGGCCGGCGCCATGGTCATCTTCCATGGCGTCAAGATGAGCGATGCCCTCCGGCAGACGCTTGCGGACGCCCGTGCCGCCGGAATCGGCTGCGCCGCCGTCACCGGCGACCTCGGCGACGAAAAGGCCGTCGCCAGGATTGCCGAGGAATGCGATGGCAAGGCCGACATCCTGGTACTCAACGCCTCCGCCCAGCAGTACACCTATATCGACAGCTTCGATTGCGTGGAATTTGAACGCGAGGTCAATGCCAACCTGCGCAGCGCATTCCTGATGCTCAAGGCCTTCCTCCCGCCAATGCGGCAACGCCGGTGGGGACGGGTCATCAATGTCGGAAGCGTCAACCAGACGCGGCCGGCGGCACGCCTGAGCGTCTACTCCGCCACCAAGGCCGCATTGCAGAACCTGATGGACTGCGCCGCCAAGGAGTACGCCGCCGACGGCATCACCGTCAATTCGATCGTGCCGGGGATAATCTGCACCGACCGCAACCGCCAGATCCTCTCGGATCCCCAGTGGCGTCCGAAACTGCAGGCGATGGTCCCCGCCGGCCGCTTCGGCACTCCGGAGGATTGCGCCGGCGCGGTGCTGATGCTTTCTTCCGACGCCGCCAGCTATGTCACCGGCGCGTCAATCCCCATCGCCGGCGGCATGCAATTGTGATGCCGCCGATAAAGCGGTGGGATTTTTTCCAGCTCTCCGGTTGAAAAACGCATAAGCGGCAATATAGTAAGTCCGCTTACAAACTCAACCGCTTTCAAGTGCGCACATAGTTCAGTTGGTTAGAACGCTTCCTTCACACGGAAGAGGTCACAGGTTCGAGTCCTGTTGCGCGCACCAATAATTCAGCGCCGCCCGGTCAGCAGACCGGACGGCGCTTTTTCTGTTGGGAAAACACGGAAAGCACGGAAGACACGGAAGACACGGAAGACACGGAAAACACGGAAAGCACGGAAGACACGGAAAACACGGAAAACACGGAAAACACGGAAGACACGGAAAGCACGGAAAGCACGGAAAGCACGGAAAACACGGAAAACACGGAAAACACGGAAAACACGGAAGACACGGAAAACACGGACTTCGCGCTACTCCGCGCTACTCCGCTCCCTGAAAACTGCGATCGCCCCCATGAGCCCGTACGGCACGGTGGTGCGTTCGGCAGGACCTCTTCCGGAGAAGTCAAGATAGGGGCCAATCAGCGGCCCCGGGTCGCTGACAAAGGGGCCGAAGGCATTGCGGCGGCTGCCATAGAGAGTGATTTCGAGGCAGTTGGCGCCCTTCTTCAGCCAATGCGTGATCTCCAGGGGGGCCGGCGGAATGAAATCATGCGGAACGCCATTGCCATTGACCGCGATGGCGATCGCCGCCGCCATCCAAGGGCCGACGGACAGGAAAGTCCGGTTTACGCATCCGCCATCGTCGTCAAAATCAACGTGATAGATAATTTTTCCGGAATAATATGGGAAGCCCTGCAAGCCCCAGTCGCCGGGGATAAGCCGCATTGGCGCCGCGGCAAGGCAGTTGTTGTCCACTCCGAATCTGCCCAACAGGAAGAGCGATTCGAAGCCGCTCATGGCGCCGCAGAAATCGCAATGCAGCTCCAGCAGATTGTCGCCGGGGCGCAACGCGGCAACGGGCAACGGCACCACCCCGAGGGATGGATCGCACCACCACTCCAGCCGTGGCGGCTTTGCCACTGCGGCGCCATTGAGGGCGATGCGGTAGCGATCCGATTCTTCCAGCGCCAGCGACAACGCCGGCGGGCAATGCCGGCAATGGAAATGGAATCGCAGAACCACTGGGACTGCCTTGGCATTGTCCTGCAAATAGCGTTGTTTCCAGGGCTGCACCATCTCGCCGCCGCGCTCCAGCACTCCCAGATGACGCCGCACCGCATCGTCCGCCTCGCGGACATTGCCGTCATGCCAAACGCCGCCGTCAATTGAGTACTCGGCAAAATCCAATGGCAGCGCATTGGGTTCATTCAGCTTGTATTGCCAGGGGCCGTCGGACCGCCAGATGCATTGCAGATCCTCGGCCTTCGGCATATCGGCACGTCCCGGCTGCGCAATCTCCGGCTGGACGCAGGCGACAAACAGCCGCGACTGCAGACGTCCAAGCGACGTCGTGAATTGCCACCAGCCATTGCCGTATTCCGCATCGGGGATCGCATGGAGCCGTCCATCCGCAAAGTCTGTCTCCATTGGCGCGGCATTTGCACCACCACGCCACCGCACCCGCACCTGCGGAAATTGCAAGGCGCGCCGGTCACTGCCGGGAGCGGTCATCTGGCTGTCCAGTGGCAGCGCCGTACCGGTGTTGCAGAGGAAAAGCCGCCGCTGTCCATCCTTGCCGGCCACCTCGCTGGCCAGCACCGGCGCCAGCGGTTCGCCTTCGCCATCGGACAGCGACACGCTCCGGACAAAATGCAGTTCCGACGACAGCTCATCCAGCGACACCGGGGAAAACGCGCAATAGTGCCCCTGGATCAACTGCGGGCATTCCTCGCCATCGCAGAACTGCGGCGCTTCGCCAAGGTAGAAGACCCGGCCGCCTTGCCGGACAAAATGCGACAGCAGCTCCAAAGTCCGACGGCGGATGACACGCATCTGCGGCAGCACCACTGCGGCATAGCGTGCACATCCCACCCGCAACACGCCATCCGCCACTGCGCCATCATCGGCCATCATCGCCTCATCGCCGTAGTCGAAGCCGATTTTCGCCGCCAGCAGCGCATTGCGCAACCGCGGCAGCCGCTGCCCTTCGTCAATCTGATCCTGGAGGGAATAGACGGTCAGCGGCTTCCAAATCCAGGTTGACTCCACCGGATGCACCACCAGCACCGGCCGGACGGGACGCCCCTCGCCCAGGGCCTTGCCAACCAATTCGGCGTAGTCCTGCAATTTCCTTTCCTGTTCCCAGCAGGAAGACTGGAAAGAAATCCCAGGCGGGAAATCGCGCTTGGCCTCGCCACGGATGGTGTATAAGGCATGATGGACACAGAAGCGGGTGACGCCCAGCGCCAATTGCCAATCCATGCAGGCCTTGCGGGCGTAAAGCGTCATTTCCCAGCCGCTGCCGCCAAAGCTCTCGCTGATGCATTGCGCCACGCCGGTCTGATGCGCCACCGACGAGGTCTGGATCGCCGCATCGTACACCAGCTGGTGGTCGCTGAGCACATCCATCCCCGGCAGGTCAAGATGGCGGATGAAGCGCATCTGGCTGCCGCAATTGCGGGCCTGGGTCACGACATCCTCCTCGCCAAAGACATGGCCGGTGAATTTCAGCCCGTGTCCATGACACCACGATGCGATCTGACACGCAAAGGATGACTCCAGCAATTCCGCGCGCAGACAATGGAATTTCCAGCGGATCCCCGAACAGGAGTTGCCATCGACCTCGAAAAACAGCTCCGGAAGACGGGGCAGCAGCTCCACGCCCCACCGCCGGCGGAATTTCTCCATCATCCCGTCAGTCCAGTTGGTGCAGTTGGGCTCGTCGCTGAAAATCCCCGGGATCGTCGTACCGAAATCCCCCGCGAAACGCTCCGCATAGCGATCGTGGGTCATGGCGATGAACCGCCGAATCGTCTCCGGGTTCATCATGTCGGAATAATAACCGCCGTTGTTCCACGAATTGGGCTCGTCGTATTTGACGAAGAACCGCAGGAACGACTCGCCGTCGCCGATGGCGTCGCCACAATGCAGTTGGCGCACGCCATACAGCGCGGCGCCGCAAATGGTTCCGGCAAACCACGCCAGATCGCCATCGCAATAGCATGGCCTGTCGCAAAGCTTGGCCTCCAAGGTGCGGCGGCGCAAGCGGATGTCGCGACCAATCTCGCCGGATCCGGATCCGGAAGCATAACGGTCCTCGTCATAAAGCCAGGCTTCCATCCCCAGCGACCGTGCCTCATCCACGGCGGCGCGGATTGCGTCGAACCACTCGCGGCCCAGGTAGTCGGTGGACAGCCCATTGCGGGCATGCATGAAAAATCCACTGAAGCCGGCATCATGGAAATGCCGGACCTGGCGGCGGATCTCTGACGGTTCCATACGGCCATTCCAGGACCAAAATGGCAACCCGCGATATGACAATGGCTTGGATTCTTCCAAAATGCTGCTTTTCACCCCGGTTCCAGTTCAAATTCAGATCGTGACCATCCACTTCCTGGGCGTGCACCCATACATGGCCTTGAAGGCGCTGAAGAACGCAGTCGGCGAAGGAAATCCGGCCTCCTCCGCGACTTCCTTGAGATTATGGCCGCCATCCCGCATCATCGTAGCCGCCTTGCGCAGCCGCAGCCTCAGCAACACCTGCTTGGGGGACGCATGATATTGGGCGGTAAAAAGCTTGTACAGCGACGAGTCGGAGAGCCCGAAACGCCGCGCCAACGCATGAATCCCCAGCGGCTCGGACAGGCGGCTTTCCATGAACTCGACAATCTCGCGCAGCCGCGGCTCGCCGCGAACCGCGAAATTGACGCTTTCGCGTTCGACCGGCAAAGGCGATGGCGAAATGGAAATCCCCTCGGGCCTGGCCTCGCCGCCGTCAAGCAGCCGATCCAGCTCGGCTGCCGCCGAAAAGCCCAGATGCAACAGACGGCTGTCGATGCTCGACAACTCGATCGACGATGCACGGCAGACCAGGGAGTCATTGCCGACGCCAAGAATCGACAGCTCGCCGGGGATCTCAATCTGGTTGATCATCGCCCAGTTGATTATGTCCGAGGCATCCCAGTCATTCTCCGCCAGCAACGCACAGGGCTTGGGCAGCTTCCGCAGCCACGCGCATACCCGTCCGGCGGAGGAACGGGTCCCCAGATGCTCGCAATCGCCGAAACCCATCCCGCACAGCGCATGACGGAAGGCACGCCCGCGCTGCGACTGGCTGTAGACCGCAAAATGCTGGAAGCCGCATTTGACGAAGTACTCCGCGGCCAGCCGGCCAATCGCGGCGTCGTCTTCGCGCACCAGCGTGTACGGAATGCTCCGGTATTTGAGCGGCACGCACGAGACCAGCTTCATCGGCTCGTTCACAAGCCGGCCGGGGGCAAAGAGCCCACGGTATGGCAAATTCGCAATTATGCCGTCGCCGCGCCAGTCCCGGATGGCCTCGCGCACATCCCCGGCATGCCAGATGACCAGATGCCAATTGTGCTTGTTGGCATAGCTGGCCACGCCTTCCATCAGACTGCCGACCTGCCATTCGGCAATCAATAATACCCGCCGCTTCTTCTCCACCTGACACCTCCTGCTCAATGTAAATCCGCCACCCGAAGATTATAGGCGATTATCGCCACCGGAAAAATCACGAAATCAGTAATTGTCATAATATTTTCGTTAAAAATGTTTTTTCCGCCCGGCGACGACGGCAATTTCCCGGCCATATTACATTACCCAGGCACTCAGACTTACCACCACCTCCATTCCCCTCCGTTATGAAAACCCTCACCGAATCCGACAGCCACGCACTGATCGAATGCGCCGAATGCCTTGCCGGCAATGGTGTCGCCATTGTCCCGACTGAGACCGTCTACGGGCTGATGACCCGCTGGGACAACGATGCCGGACGGGAGCGGATCTATGCCCTCAAGCACCGTCCGGCGGCAAAGCGCCTGCAGATGCTGGCGGCATCCTATGAGGATGCAATCAAATACGGAGTCGGCGACAGCCCGCAGCTGCGGCGGCTGGCACAGGCCTTCTGGCCGGGCGCACTCACCGTGGTGGCGCCCAACCGCGACCGCACCGACTCGATCGGGCTGCGAATCCCGTCACATCCCTTTGTCCTGCGCTTGCTGAAAAAATGCGGCTGCGCCCTGGCCGCCACCAGCGCGAACCTGTCCGGCGAGCCCCCGGCCATCGACTGCGGACACGCGCTGGCGCATCTTGACGGCCAGCCTGATCTGGCAGTCGATGGCGGCGTCATCACCGTCACCGGCGGCACGGCATCAACCGTGGTATCATTGCTGGACGACACTCCGGTGATCCTGCGCGAGGGCGTGATTTCACTGCCGCAAATTGCCGCGGCATTGGCCTGATCGACGGGAACTATCGGCGCCAAGATGCACTCCAAACGGATGAGTCGCTGATTTCAGTTCGCAACTACCCTGGTCATCCATCCCACCCGCTTCTCTCATGAAAACCATATCTTTCCTCATCATGGCAATTCTTGGATTCGGGCTTTCATCATGGGGCAAGGACGAAGTCCGGCCACTGCAGTATCTGTCCACCGACAAGCCGATCTACCGGCGGGGCGAAGTCGTGCGGCTGCGCGATATCGTCCTGGACGGCATGACCAACTATCCGCTGAAGGCGTCATCACAGGATCGACTGGAGCTCCAGGTGAAGATTCTGGGCCCCCGCGGCGACGAGCAATACAGCAGCGCGATGTCCTTGCAGGACTCCACCGCCGCGCTGGGCTGGCGGATCCCGGATGACGCCCCGGGCGGACTCTATACCGCGCGGGTTGAATGCGCAGATGGCAAGGGTGCGCCGGCCGAACGCAAATTCGAGGTCAAGGCCTACCGGGTGCCGCGGCTCAAGACCCAGATCGAATTCCTCCGCCGCGGCTATCTGCCAGGCGAGGAATGCGCCGCAGTCATCCACTTCGAGCGTTCGGAAAGCGCAGTTCCGGAACAGGCGTCGGTGCGCGCCATGGCGGTGCTTGACGGACAGCAGATCTTCTCCGCGCCGTCGCTGCCGGCCGCCAATGGCACCGCCACGGTGCGTTTCCGGCTCCCGAAGGAGGTGGACTCCGGCGACGGCACGCTCTCCTTCACGATCTCGGACGGCGGAGTCGTCGAAAGCGCCGCCAAGACCATTCCGGTGCTTCTGGACAACTACCGGGTGGAGTTCTATCCGGAGGGCGGCGACCTGGTCAGCGGCGTCCCGCAGCGGATCTATGTCGAGGCCACGCGCAAAGACGGCCGCGGCGCGGACATCGCCGGCCAGGTCGTTGATGCCAATGGCGGGCATGTCGCGGATTTCGCCACTGCCCACGACGGCCGCGGCATCGTCGAATTCATCCCCGCCGCCGGCGTGAAGTACCAGTTGCTGGTGGCCAGCCAGCATGGCGGCGCCCATCGCGCATGGGATCTGCCGGCCGCCAAGCCGGGTGCGGCGCTGCGCGCCCTCCAGCCAGCATATGCCTTCAAGGAACCGCTGCGGGTGGCCTTTGCCGTTTCGCCGGATGCCGCGCGCCAGCCAGGATATATCACCCTGTCCAAGCGCGACCAGCGCCTTTGCAAAAGGAAATGCCCCACCGGCACCGCCGGTGAAGTCCTGCTTGACGCCGGACAATTCGAAGGCGTGCTCATCGCCACGCTCTATGCCCAGGACGACACGCCGCTGGCGGAGCGGCTGCTCTTCCGGGCGCCGGAACGCATGATGCGCATCGGAATCGAGATCCTGGACGGCACGCCTTCACCGCGAAGCACGGTGAAATGCCGGATCACCACCCGCGATGAAAAAGGCTCCCCCATCGGCGCGGTAGTCGGCCTGACCGTCACCGATGACTCGGCATTGCAGATGATCGACCGCCGGGAACAGGCGCCGCGGCTGCCAGAGATGGTTTATCTGGAAAATGAAGTACGGTCATTTTCGGATGCCGCGGACTACCTCAATCCGGATGACCCGCAGGCGGCCCAAAAGATCGACCTGCTGCTGGGCACCCAGGGCTGGCGGCGCTTTGTCGCCGTGCGCAAGGCCGCGATCGAAAAGGATTTCCCCGATGCACTGAAACGCCTGCTGGCTCCGGCAGTGCCCCTGGCTTCGCCAGTGCCAGAGGCGCGGATGGTGTTCGCGCCGATGATGCTGGGCGCCAATGCAGTTGAAGAACGCGCAGCGGCGGCAATGCCGGAGGAGGAGCTGATGGTGGTCGAGGACGCCGGCGCCGCCATGGGAGCCGAAAAAGGCACCGCCGAAGACGATGACGCAGTAAATGGCGCCGCCCCGGCGGCCATCATGCCCGATGCGGACATCGCCCCGGACGAAAATGCGGCTCCGCAGAAGATCATGGCTGAAAAAAAACGGGAGCTGCCGCGCGGAAAACGTCTGCCGCCAGTCGAATGGGTGCGCGAATACGCCCACAAATGCCCCGACGCCGCAGCTGGCCGCCGCAATGACTTCACCGAGACCATCTACTGGAATGCCGGACTCTGCACGGACCCGCGCACCGGCAGCTGCGAGGTCAGCTTCGAATTGCCCGATACCATCGGGTCATTCGCCGTCATCGCGGACGGCTTCGCCAGCAATGGCATGCTTGGGAAGGGCGATGCCCGGATCCTTTCGCGGGCGCCATTCTATGCCGAAATGAAACTGCCGCCATATCTGACAGCCGGAGACGAGGTCGAACTGCCCGTCACCCTGGTCAACAACAGCGACAAGACGCTTGACGGCGGAAATTGCACGCTGGAACTGCCCGGCGACGGCCTGCAATTGACCCAGCCGCCGCAAATTGCGGGCGCCAGCCTCTCCGCAGGCGAACGCCGACGGGCCATGGCACGATTCAAGGCCGTCAAGCCCGGCACCTGGAAGATCGCCCTGCGGGCGGTGGCCGGCGGCAACGCTGATGCCGTCGAGCGTGAAGTGACGGTGCTCTCGCGGCTTTTCCCGCTGGCCATCAACGCCGGCGCCCGCATCGACGCGGAAAAGCCGCTGGTGACGCGCTTCACCATCCCCGCTGAAGTCGAAAACGGCACCCAGGTTGTCAAGGTGCAGGCATACACCTCGCCGGCGGCGACCATGACCGCCGCCCTGAATGCCCTTCTGCAACGCCCGCACGGATGCTTCGAGCAGACCAGCTCCACCAACTACCCGCTGGTGATGGCGCAGCAGTACTTCCTCTCGCATTCCGGAGTCGATGCCGCCACCATCGCCAGGTCGCGCGAGCTCCTGGACGAGGGATACCGCAAGCTGGTCAGCTTCGAATGTTCCCGGAAGGGCTATGAATGGTTTGGACAGGATCCCGGCCATGAGGCCCTCACCGCCTACGGCCTCATGGAGTTCGCCGACATGGAGAAGGTGATGCCGGTGGACCGCGCCATGATCGACAACACCCGCGACTGGCTGCTGGGACGCCGCGACGGCCAGGGCGGCTTCGCCCGCAACGAACAGGCGCTGGATTCCTTCGGACGTGCCAGCGCACCGGTAACCGACGCCTATATCGTCTGGGCGCTGCTGGAAAGCGGCGAAAAGCCCCAGACCCTGGAGGCCGAGATCAAGGCGGTCCGGGAAAAGGCCGCCAAAAGCCACGACAGCTATCTGCACGCCCTGGCCGCAAACATCATGGCGCTGGCCGGCGACGATGAATCCGCCAGGAGCTTCGCCCGGATGCTGGCCAAGGCACAACTGCCGTCCGGCGAAATCAGCGGCGCCATCGACACCATCACTTGCTCTCAGGGCCAGTCCCGTGCCCTGGAATGCGCCAGCCTGGCGGCAATGGGGTGGATGCGTTGCGGCGACGAGTTCGTCGCCGCTATCGAACGCACCATGGGGTACATCGCCGGACGCTGCCAGAACGGCCGCTTCGGCTCCACCCAATCCACCGTCCTGGCCCTCAAGGCCATCAATGCCTACGACCAGCGTTTTGCCATCCCGCTCAAGCCCGGGAAGCTCCAGCTTTTCCTGGATGGCAAGCCCTTCGGCAGCCCGGTCGCCTTCGATGAAAAAAGCGCCGGCATCCTCGCCCTGCCCGACTGCGGACTGGCACTGACGCCCGGCGACCACGCCATCGAGGTGCGAATGACTGACGGCGCGCAAATGAGCGTCTCCATCGAGGTCGCCGCCATGACCGCATTGCCCGAAAATGCCGGCACCATCATCCCCGAAGTGACACTCTCCAATGCCGACTGCACCGAGGGCGATGCCGTGGAAATCCAAGTGGCAGTGACCAACAACGGCCATGACGACGCCACCATGCCGCTGGCGGTCATCGCCATCCCCGGCGGACTGGAAGTGCGCACCGCCCAACTGCAGGAACTGCGAGACGCCGGACGCATCGCCGCCTATGAATTGAACGGCAATGCCGTGGTGCTCTATTGGCGCGGGCTGAAGGCCGGCGAGAAGATCCAGATCCCGCTCTCCACCGTGGCTGCAATCCCCGGACGCTACGTCAGCGCGGCATCCCGCAGCTACCGCTATTACACCGATGACGCCGTGCAATACCTCCCCGGCATCGCCATCCGCATCCAGCCGCGATAGCGCAATATGAGCCTCCCCTGCAAGTGGAGGTGGCGCGACCGTGCCGGAGGGGTTGGCGCCGGGCTTGACGTGCGTCCATGCGTAGTTAAAAAAACGCGCCTTGTTGTAACAACACAGTTGTCCAAGGGCGGGACGCCCTTGCTACCCCATTGCCCATTGACAAACGCGCCATGTTGTAAACAGACTTTGTCATCAGTCGCTGGTGTTCACATGTCCGCCGATGTGCAGCTGGCGGTATTGTGCCGGAGTCATGGCGTAGAGCCGCTGGAATCGACGGCGGAAATAGTCATCGTCGTTATAGCCGCAATGCCAGGCGATTTCCTTGATTGTGCTGGTGCCGTTGCGCAGCAGGTCGGCGGCGTGGGCGCACCGCACCCGGTTCAGTTCATCAGCCATGGTGCAGCCGAAGGCGTGCCGGAAGAGTCGCCCCAGGTAATCGGGGTTGCAATGCAATTCGCGGGCGATGGTGGCGGTGGTCAATTCATCGGTGTAATCCAAGGTAATGATCCGGCGTGCCGCTTCGGCCAGATGCCGTGGCGAGCCGTTGGCATTGTCCCGGGGCTTTTGGGCGGCCTCGTTGAGCAGCAATTGCATGATGAGGCTGCAGGCGGCCTGGTTGTCGCTCTCTCGCTGGGCATCCAGCAGCAGCGAATAGTATTCGCCCATCCAGTTTTCGCGGGCCACCCGGCCGGTCTGGGGGATGGCGGCAAGCGCGTCTGGCTGGCAATGGAAATGTCCCCAGTAGAAAGCCAGGTTTGGCGGATAGTCGCGGGTGCCGCCATGGGTGCGTCCGGGATACAGCAGGAGGTATTCGCCGCGGCGGACCTCGAAGCCAACGCCATCTTCCTGGATCCAGAGCACTCCGGATTTGACATATATCAGCTCATGGCTATCGATGACCCGGGTGACATGGCGGCCGCGGCCACGGGAGATGAAGAGCCCGGCATTGCCGAAGCGAAATTCCGGTTTGTCGTCTGCGCGGTCGCCCATGGTCATATCAGCTCCCTTTTGCGGAATTCAGCCGGAGCGCTTCCGGTGTATTTCTTGAACTGCCTCGAGAAGGTGTATACGTCGGCAAAGCCATATTTTTCCGCCAGGATCTTAAGCGGGATGTCGCTGGACATGAGCTGCGCCTGGATTTTCTCCATGCGCAGGCGCTGTCGGAACTCCTGCGGGCTGACCCCGCGGCAAAGCGTGAAGAGCCTCCGGAAATTGGCGTATGTCATCTGGACCTGCCCGGCGACTTCCTTGAGGCTCAGTTCGCAGGCGGGGTCGCCATTCATTATCTTCGCCGCCTGCTCGATGTGGTCGTTGTACGGCAGTTCATTGGACAGCGGCGCAAGCAGGTCCATGCATAGCTTCATGATGTTGTGGATGACGGGCATCATGTTGAAATCGACACACTTCTCCAGCTGCCAGTACAGCTCGTCGCAACGGTTCGCGATCCATTGGTGCAGCCCCACGTGGAACACCGTGGTTTTGTGCGGAATAAGGTGGCTGTCGACGAAGAATTTGTAGAACTCCGGCGGGAGGGTCACGAACTTGCGGCATCTTATGGTTTGCATTGCCGGCGAAGCGGGGAAAAGGCCGCGTATTCGGCGTTTTTTCCCCCACTGAAGCCATATCGGACCGGCAGCCCCTCCCCGGCGGCCGTCGGATTGCGCGCCATTATCAGCTTTCCTGCAGGATCTCGCGGTCGGAGAAATGGAGATGCCGGCCATTGACCTCCTGGTAGTCCTCGTGGCCTTTTCCGGCCACCAGCAGGAAGTCGCCAGGGCGCATCGCCGCCACGGCGTCATGGATCGCCTTGCGTCGATCGGCTTCGGCGGCGCACAGCTTTTCCGGGGGGATGGCGGGGAGGATCTCCGCGATGATCGCGCCGGGGTCCTCCGTGCGGGGATTGTCACTGGTCACCCATACGCAATCGGCGGCTGAGGCCGCCGCGCCCATTTGCGGGCGTTTCCCGCGGTCGCGGTCGCCGCCGCAGCCGAAGACAATCCCCAGACGGCCGGCGCAAAGCGGGCGCAATGCCGACAGCGCATTGGCGATTTCCTCCGGGGTATGGGCGTAGTCGACAAATGCGGTCACGCCATTGCCGCAGGATACTCTCTCCAGCCGCCCCGGCGCCCCGGCGGCATGGGCCAGCGCGGCGGCAATCGATGCGTCATCGACCCCGAGGGCGCGGGCGGTCATGCCCGCGCACTGGGCGTTGTAGGCGTTGAAGATCCCCGGCAGCGGCGTCGGCCAGGAACACCCGTGCGATTTCAGCGAAAAGCCAATGGCGCCGGGCAATTGCGCCAGCAGCCGCCGGCCATGTTCGTCATCCTGGTTGATGATCGCCGGCGCGCCAGGCTTCAGGAATCGGGTGAAAAGCCGGCATTTGCACTCAAAATACGCCTCCATGGTGCCATGGTAGTCAAGGTGATCACGGGAAAAATTGGTGAATGCCGCGGCGTCGAATTTCGCGGTGCCGGTGCGTTCCTGGTCCAGAGCCGCGCTGGAAACCTCCATCACCGCGAACTGTACGCCATTGCGCACCATCCGCACCAGGATATCCTGCAGCTCAAAAGGCGTCGGAGTGGTACGGTCGGCCGGCATTTCGCATTCGCCGTCGTCGTAGACCACGGTGCCGATCATCCCGGTGCGCAGCCCGGCGCCGCGGAGGATGTCCCGCAGCAAATACGCCGTCGTGGTCTTGCCGCAGGTTCCAGTGATCCCAATGAGCCGCAGGGAACGGGCGGGATGGCCGGAAAGCGCCTCCGCAACCCTGGCGACCGCCTGATAGCCGCAGCCGGGACGCACCCGCAGCACCGGCACCGGCGAGGGCACGGCGGCATCCGGACAGTCCGTAAGAATCGCCGCGGCGCCATTGGCAATGGCGGAATCGATGAAGCGATTGCCGTCCGTGCGTGCGCCGCGAATGGCGCAGAAGAGCATTCCCGGCAGCACCCGCCGCGAATCCACAGTGCCGCCGGACACTCCGGCATCGGCGGCTGGCGGCCGCCGGCTCCCCGGCAATGACAATCCGTCGAGGATGTTTGACAACTCGGAAAAAAACATGGCTGTTGCTGATGATCACGCCGGAAGCAGCTCCTCCCCGCCCGGCGGCCATCCGGCATACTGTAACCTGAATCCGTGAAGCTGGTTCCCTTGCGCCATGATTTCGCCATTTTCCGGTCGCCTGCCCCCGGCACGCGCCCTCAAATCCTCCCATCCTGAGGCAAAAGAGCCAGCTTCACGGATTC
This sequence comes from uncultured Lentisphaeria bacterium, assembly GCA_934661755.1. GTDB lineage: Bacteria > Verrucomicrobiota > Lentisphaeria > Oligosphaerales > Oligosphaeraceae > CAKUJM01. Next base: position 22,290 of record CAKUJM010000037.1, read on the forward strand.
AGACGCCACCCAGGATATGATTCCGGGAATGGGGGAAACGGGGAAAGAGCGGCATTTTGCCATTCGGCTCATCCGGCATTTCTGCGGCAATTTTCCGCAGATTTCGGGAGTTGTCAGGCAAACTGCAAATTTGCCCATTTTACCCAGAAAAATATTTGCCGGAAATCTTAAAAATCCGGGTGGCAAAGTGTAGTCAGCAGTGTAAATTAGCGACTGTCGATTTTTCTGGGATGCGCAGGGATTGTCAGCATGCCATGGCGCATTCGTGCGGAAAGCAACGTCCACCCCAAAAACCAAACCGGAGATTGTCGTGAAAAATTGTGACTCAGGGAAGATTCGTAACTTCGTTCTAGCCGGCATGGCCGGCGCGGGCAAGACCTCGCTGGCCGATTTGATGCTCTTCAAGGCCGGTGCGGTTTCCCGCCAGGGCAGTGTTGACGCCGGCACCAGCGTCTCCGACTTCCGCAAGGAAGAGCAGGAAAAGAAGTGCAGCCTTTATTCGGCGGTGCTCAATTGCGCCTGGAAGGACACCCATTTCTTCTTTGTGGACACGCCCGGAAACACCGATTTCTGCGGCGAGCAGCTCAATGCCATTTCCGCCGCTGACATGCTGGTGCTGGTGGTCGATGCCTGCACCGGCATCGGCCCCGGGACCCTCCGCGCCTGGCGCTATGCCCGGAAACTGAACCTGCCGCGCTGCATTTTCATCAACGACTGCGACAAGGACGAGGCTGATTTCGAACACAAGCTGGACCTGCTCCGCAACACCTGCGTCAAAAAGTCATGCGTGCCCCTGACCATCCCCAATGGGCAGAAGGCCGCGTTCACCGGCATCAAGAAGGTCTTCGGCGAAAATGGCATCGACCCCGAATATCGCACCAGCGTCGTGGAGGCGATCGCCGAATCCACGGACGAATTGCTGGAGAAATACCTCGACCAGGGCGACCTGTCCGATGACGACATCCTCAACGGCCTGCGCGCTGCGATTGCCACCGAGAAGCTCATCCCGATTTTCTCCGGATCGGTTGCCAGAGACATCGGCGTCAGCGAGCTGATGGATTTCATCGCCGCCTATGGCCCGTCGCCGCTGGACGACATCCCGGTCAATCTCAAATCCGGCCAGATCGTGCGCACCTCCGACGATGCGGTGGGCTATGTCTTCAAGTCGGTCAACGACGCCTTCATCGGCCAGCTCACCTATCTGCGCATCTACAGCGGCGTCTTCCATGCCGACAGTGAAATCGTCAATTCGACCCGCCAGAGCAAGGAGCGCATCGGCAACCTGCTGTTGATCCAGGGCAAGTCCCAGGAGAATGTCGAGTCCGCAGGTCCCGGCGAGATCATCGCCCTGGCGAAGCTGAAGAACACCGGGATGATGGACATCCTCAGCTCGAAGCAGTGCGACATTGCGATGGAGCCGGTGGACTATCCGCAGCCCACCACCATGTTTGCGATCAGCGCGGCGAACAAGGGCGAGGAGGACAAGATGGCGGCGGCGATCCAGCGCATGATGGCCGAGGACCTCACCCTCAAGGTGGAGCGCAACCCCGAGACCCACCAGACCATTGTCAGCGGCATGGGCGAGCAGCAGATCAACATGATGGTCGCGCGCCTAAAGAACGACTTCAAGGTGGCGGTCAATCTCGACACTCCGAAGGTGCCCTACCGCGAAACGGTCAAGAGCGTCGGCGAGGACATGTTCCGCCACAAGAAGCAGTCCGGCGGCCATGGGCAGTTTGCCGAAGTGCATTTGCGCATTGAGCCGTTTGCCGGCACCCAGGAGGAGGAATACCAGTTCGGCAACGAGGTGGTCGGCGGCGCGATTCCCAAGAATTTCATCCCGGCGATTGAGAAGGGCGTGGCGGAGACCCGCCTGGCCGGACCGCTCTCGCATTCCAAGGTCATCAATTTCAAGGCCACGGTGTTCTTCGGCAAATACCACCCGGTCGACTCCTCGGAAATGGCGTTCAAGATCGCCACCCGCGGCGCCTTCCGGGCGGCGATGGCCAAGGCCAAGCCGGAATTGCTGGAGCCGATCATGACCCTCTCGATCGAATTCCCGGAGGAGTACATGGGGTCGATCCAGGGAGACCTCAACAGCCGCCGCGGCCGCATCCTCGGCATGGATCGCCAGGACGGCCTGCAGCTGCTCACCGCCGAAGTGCCGCTGGCCGAGGTCTATTCCTATCCGCAGCAGCTGCGGTCGATGACCCAGGGGCGCGGAGCCTTCACCATGAAATTCGAGCGTTATGACCCGGTTCCCGCCGCCATCGCCAAGAAGATCCAGGAGGAGGCGGCCAAGGAAGAGTCCGACGAAGAATAACCCGGTGCCGCCTCCCCGGAACATGGAGGCGGCCTAAGCGGAGCCGGCGGGATTCCACCGCCCGGCTCCGGCATCACCGGCGCCGCCAGTCTTTTCTTCTGGCGGTGTCCGAAATCGACATATCGCAATCCACAGCTACATGATAGAAGACAACGAGTCACAGACAGCCGGGAGACCAAGGCGCCAGAAGTCGAGGACGGAGGAGTTTTGGCTCCCGGATGACGCGCAATTCGACCCGCGCGAAATTGAGTTCAACAAGAATCTCCCGGTTGCCCGCAAGCCGCGCCTGATTGTTTTCGGCGGGTCATTCGACCCCGTGCACAATGGACATATTACGCTGGCGCAGAACGTATTGGAGCACAACCTAGGCGACGAGGTGCTCTTCATCCCCGCGGCAATTTCGCCATTGAAGGCCGGCACGCCGGCAGCCGATGGCCAGGCGCGCATCGAGATGCTCGAGCTGGCGATTGCCGACGCGGTGGCCGAAAAGAAGAGCTACCGGCGGCTGGTCCAGTCCGGCCCGGAACAGATGGTGCAGAAGCGCGATGCCGCCACCGGCGAGCCGGTGGTCAATATCCACACTGGCGAAAAGGTGATGATCCCGGAAACGCCGATGATGGAAGTCGAATTGGACTACCGCTTCAGCGTCTCCGACGTCGAGTTGCGTCGCGGAGGGCGCAGCTACACCATCGACACCATGAATATCCTGCGTCAGGCATACCGCGACCACCAGATCGCCTTCATGGTCGGCAGCGACTGCCTGGACGGCATGGAGAAGTGGCACAAGTACGGTGAGCTGCTGCAGCAATACGAGATCATCATCTATCCGCGTCCGAACTGCCCGTATTGTCCGCGCGATGACCGCGACCGCGAGCGCATCAGCCTGGAGCTCACCGAGCGTCTGGGCGCGCGTTTCGCCTCCAAGCTGATGCGCGCCATGCTCGACCCGGCGCAATTCCCGGTGATGGACATCTCGGCCAGCGACATTCGCGCCGCCATTGCCGGCGGCGGCGACCTGTCCGCCTATCTGCCGTCATCCGTATGGGATTACATCCAGAAGAACCACCTTTACACCCGATAGCCGCCCATGGAAGAAGCAAACCACACCCCTGCCCCCGAACAAGCCATCGACGCCGACACCCTGGATCTTGCCAGGCGGTGCGTGCAGGTCTGCGAGGACACCAAGGCCAAGGACATCCTGCTGTTTGACCTCCGGGAAAAGACCATCGTGGCCGACTACTACATTGTCTGCAGCGGCACTTCGATGCCGCATATCCGCGCCATCGCCGAGCACGTCCGCAAGGCGATGAGCGAGCGGGGGCTGCGTCCCCGCGGAATGGACGGCCAGCCGGAGAGCCGCTGGATGGTACTGGACTACGGCCTGATCCTGGTGCACATCCTGGAGCCGGAGATGCGCAACTTCTATGCGCTCGAACAGCTCTGGGACGAAGGGCGGATCATCGAACGCCGCTAGGGCGCCCGCCGCGGGCGTCCCCACGAATCAAGGTACAGTCCATTTTTTTTCAAGCCGGCGGCCGCCGTGGGCGCGGCGGCCGCATCCACCCCCAAAGAACGCAACAACGGAGGTAAACCACATGAAAGTGATAGTCATTATGGCCGGCGGCACCGGCGAGCGTTTCTGGCCGATGTCCCGCGCCGACCATCCGAAACAGCTGCTCACTCTGACCTCCAGCGGCCAGTCGCTTTTGGCGGAGGCAGTCGAGCGCAGCAAGCAAGTCGTCGATTCCCCTGAGAACATCTACATCGCCACCAACCGGAACCTGCAGCCGGCCATCATCGACGCGCAGCTGGGCATCCCCGCCGAGAACATCCTGGTCGAGCCCTCCAAGCGCAATACCGCAGGATGCCTGATCTATGCATCCGCGTCGATTCTGGCGCGCCACCGCAACCTGGGCCCGGAGGAGGTCACGGTCGGCGTCATGACCGCCGACCACCGCATTCCGGACACCATCCCCTTTGTGAGCGCCGCCAGGGCCGCGCTTGACGCCGCCGAGACCACCGACGCCCTGGTCACCATCGGCATCCAGCCGGTGCGCCCCGACACCGGATACGGATATATCGAAGTCGATCCGTCGAGCCAGAAGCTCAATCAGGACGAGGAGCACCCGCTTTACCGGGTCACCTGCTTCCACGAAAAGCCATCCGCCGAGAAGGCGGCGCAATTCATCGCCAGCGGCAACACCTATTGGAATTCCGGGATGTTCTTCTGGCGCCTGTCCACCTTCCAGAACGAATTCGGCCGCGCCAATCCCATCCTGGCCGAGACCCTCGAGGATCTCACCGACGCCATCATGGCCAACGACCAGCGGCGTGCCGAGTCAATTTTCAATGCCATGCCGAACATCTCCATCGACTATGCGCTGATGGAGAAATCCGACCGCATCACCGTCATTCCCGGCAAATTCCTATGGGAGGACCTCGGCAGCTGGGATGCACTTTCCCGCACCTTCCCACCCGATGGCAACAACAACGTCACTTATGGCGACCCGGTGATGATCGACTGTTCCGGGAGCATCGTCTACAATGCGCCGGGTGAAAAGAAGGTCGCGGTGGCGGCGGTCGGACTCAAGGACATGGTGGTGGTGGTCAACAATGACGCCGTGCTCATCATCCCGAAATCCAAGGTCCAGGAAGTCCGCAAGGTCACCGTGGCGCTGCGTGACCGCGGCGCAAGCCAGGTCTAAGCGCCTCCGGCAGAATCGGGCAACGGAGAGGCAGGCAGAGGGGATGGGGAACTGCCTTCTCCGTGGTCATCCGCCTTTTTTTTCACAGTAACAAAGAATGAAAAATAGTTCGCGCTGAACACAGGCATCGTCTTCTGAGGCCATTGCGGAGAATAGTTCG